>JAJTBU010000201.1 GCA_021286735.1 bacterium | reverse complement strand
GGACGGACGCAACATCGAGCTCAAGCGCGTCGCCGACAGCCTGTTCACGGATGCCGTCGAGCAGGTCGAGGCGCCCGAGGAATCCGAGGAGGCGGTGCTGCTCTCCGACCTGCCCGGCATGAGGCCGGCATGGGTTTCCGCGCTCGCCGCGGCGAACGTCAGCCTCGTCGAGGATTTCCTCGAGAAGGACGACGAGGCGCTCGCCAAGCTCTCGGGGCTCTCGATCGAAGATATCGCCGGCGTGAAGGCCGTCATCGAGGAAAATATAGAAATCGTCCAGGAAGAGGGCGAGGGGGAAGGCGAGACCGAGGCCGAGGTGTATACTTGCCCGGACTGCGGCACCGCCGTGACTCCCGACATGAAGAATTGCCCGTCGTGCGGCGTCGAGCTGAGCTTTGAGTACAGCGACGACCAGCAGGCGTAAAAGGTAGGATATGACGGATAATACCGAGAACCCTCAGAAGAAAGTCCATCTCATCAAGCAGCCGAAACCGGCCCCAGGGGAGATGCCCGCCGCGCCTGAAAGGCCGGAGGAGGAATCCCTCGCCGAGAAGAAAAAGGTTGTCGTGGTGAAGAAAAAGGTCGTGGTGATGAAAAAGGCGCCGGCGAAAGTCGTCGCCCATCACGATCTTGAAGGCGGAGCCGAGGGCGGCGAGGTGGCTCAGGCGGCGCCTGTTCAGGCCTCCGCCAATCCTATCGACAAGGCTCCGGCCCAGGGCAGGCCCGCCGCAGCGGCGGCGCGCCCGGCCGAACAGTCCGCGAGGGTGGAAGCGGCTCCAGCCCAGGCTCCCGCTCCGCGCGTCGAGGCGAAAGCGCCCGAGCATGCGGCGGCGCCCGAGGCGCCGGCGAAGCCGGCGCGCGCCGAAGGCCCGGACCTCGCCGCTCCCGCGGCGGCTTCCTCCGCGGCCCCAGCCCCCCAGCCCGCTCCCGCGGCGCCGCGCGCGGCCGATTCGGCACCCGGCGCCCAGAGACCTTCCGCGCAGGACGGTCAGCCCGCCCAGCCGGCGGCTTCTTCCCAGAGCGGCGCCCGCGGCTCATACCAGAGCAACCCCCAGCGTCCCTACGGCGCCGCGGGGACGGTCGGCGGCTACCCCGCCAACCGCACCCAGGGCGACGGCCAGCGCGGCCCCGGCTATCAGGGGTATCAGGGCAGGAGCGGCTATCAGGGCTCCGGCGGATATCAGGGCGGCTATCAGGGCAGGAATTATCAGGGAAGAACCCCCGGCGGCTACCAGGGCCAGGGCGGCCAAGGCGGCCAAGGCCAGCAGGGAGGCTATCAGGGCTCCGGCGGCTACCAGGGCCAGGGCGGCTACCAAGGTTCCGGCGGATACCAGGGCCAGGGCGGCTACCAGGGCGGCTATAGGAACGGCCCCCAGCAGCCTTACGATCCGAACAGGCCGAGGCCCCAGGGCGGCGGCTATCAAGGTTCCGGCGGATACCAGGGTCAGGGTGGCTATCAAGGTTCCGGCGGATACCAGGGGCAGGGTGGCTACCAAGGCGGCGGCGGATACCAGGGCCAGGGCGGCGGCTATCAGGGCCAGCGCCCCTACCAGGGCTCCGGCGGCTACCAGGGCTCGAGGCCCTATCCCCCCTCGGGCGGGCCCGGCGGCTACCCGCGCGGCCCGAGGCCCCAGGGGCCCGGCGGCTACCATCCCGGCTACCCCGGCCAGCCCAGGCCTGCAGGACGCGCGGGCAACCTCGCCGGAGGGCGCCCGGGCGGCTACGGCGGCCAGAGGGGCCCCCAGTCCGGACCTTCCCCGCTCGAGAGCAGCAAGGGACCCCAGCGCAAGCCGGCTCCCCGCCGCAAGCCCGGATTTGTCCGCAAGGAAGACGTCGAGCTCGAGAAAGAGCTTCAGCTGAAGAAGAAGGCGGAGGCCCGCGCCATCGCCATTCCCAAGTCGATCGACATCATGGAGAACATCTCCGTCAGCGACTTGGCCAAGAAGATGAATATCAAGCCGGCTGAGCTCATCGGAAAGCTGATGGGCCTCGGCGTGATGGCGACCATCAACCAGAAGATCGACGCCGAGACGGCCACCATCCTCGCCAGCGAATACGGCTGCGAAGTCAAGATCGTCAGCCTCTACGACGAGACGGTGATCGAGAAGGAAGCCGAGAATCCTGACGATCTCAGGCCGCGGCCTCCCATCGTCACGGTCATGGGCCACGTCGACCACGGCAAGACCAAGCTCCTCGACGCCATCCGCAGGACCGACGTGGTCGCCCACGAGTACGGCGGGATCACCCAGCATATCGGCGCGTACCAGGTCGTCACCCCCAAGGGCGCCAGGATCACCTTCATGGATACGCCGGGACACGCCGCCTTCACGAAGATGCGCGCCCGCGGCGCCCAGGTCACGGACATCATCGTCCTGGTCGTCTCCGCCGTCGAAGGCGTCATGCCCCAGACGAAGGAAGCCATCGACCACGCCAAGGCCGCCCAGGTTCCCATCATCGTCGCGGTGAACAAGATCGACCTGCCCGAGTCCAACCCCGACAGGGTGAAGACCCAGCTCTCCGAGCTCGGCCTCATCCCCGAGGAGTGGGGCGGCACCACGCAGTTCTGCGAGGTCTCCGCGCTCCAGAAGAAGGGCATCCCCGAGATGCTCGACGCCATCCTCCTCCAGGCCGAGATACTCGAGCTCAAGGCGAGCTACAATCGCTTCGCCGAGGCCAAGATCATCGAGTCCCGCATCGACCAGGGCCGCGGCATCGTCGCCACGATCATCGTCGAAAAGGGCACGCTCAGGATCGGCGACCCCTTCGTCGCCGGCATCTTCCCGGGCAAGGTCCGCGCCATGTTCGACGACAAGGGCAAGCGCGTCGAGGAGGCCGCTCCCTCCACCCCGGTGGAAGTCCTCGGCTTCGAGGGCATCCCCAACGCCGGCGACCCCTTCGAGGTCGTCGAGGACGAGAAATACGCGCGCGCCATCTCCGACAAGCGCCAGGACCTCAAGAAGTACGAAGAGGGCAAGAACGTCAAGAAAGTCACCCTCGACAACCTCTACGACACGATCTCCGCGGGCGAGATGCAGGAGCTCAAGGTAATCATCAAGGGCGACGTCCAGGGTTCCGTCGAGGCGCTCAAGGGCATGCTCGAGAAGCTGTCCACGAAGGAAATCCGCCTGAACGTCATCCGCGCCGCGGCGGGCGCCATCTCCGACGACGACGTCATGATGGCCTCGGCCTCCGACGCCATCATCATCGGCTTCAACGTCAGGCCGATCGCCTCCGCCAAGTCCCTGGCCGACCGCGAGAAGGTCGACATCCGCAAGTACAACATCATCTACCGGGCCCAGGAGGATATCCAGAAGGCCATGGAAGGCATGCTGTCGCCGGAGCTCAAGGAGCAGGACGTCGGCAAGGCGGAAGTCAGGAACATCTTCCACGTCCCGAAGGTCGGCATCGTCGCCGGCTGTTACATGCTCGAGGGCCTCGTGCACCGGAACAGCCAGGTGCGCGTCATCCGCGAGGATATCGAAATCTTCCAGGGCAAGATCAACTCGCTCAAGCGCTTCAAGGACGACGCCAGGGAAGTGGTCGCCGGCTACGAGTGCGGCATCGGCATAGAGAACTGCAACGACCTCAAGGAAGGCGACATGCTCGAGATCTACGAGACCGTGGAAGTCGCCCGCACCTTGGGCAAAGCTGAGGAAAATGGATCAGATAAGGCTTAGGCGGCTCGAAGAGCTTCTTCGGGAGGAAATCGCCTCGCTGATCGCGTCGGGTGAGATCAGGGATCCTCGCGTGAATACCCTGATCTCGGTCACTCGCGTCGAGGCCTCGCGGGATGGCTCCACGGCCAAGGTCTGGGTGAGCCTCATCACCGAAGACGAGAAAAAGCTCGAGTCCGCCGTCCAGGGGCTCTCGAGCGCCGCGGGCTTCGTCCAGTCCCAGATCGCGCGCCGGGTCAAGCTCAGGCTCACGCCGGTGCTGCGCTTCATCGCCGACAAGGGCATCCGCGAAGGCTTCGAGATGACCGAGAAGATAAAGGGTCTCCTGAAGGAATGACGGCATCCGGCTTTCTTCTCTTCGACAAGCCCGCCGGTAGGACCTCGCATACCGCTCTTTCCGGCTTCAGGAAGGCCTTTCCCGCCTCCAGGGTGGGGCATACCGGCACCCTGGACGGATTCGCGACCGGCCTCCTCGTGGTGGTGGTCGGCTCCTATAGCCGGCTGGCCCCCTGGTTCACCGGCCTGGACAAGGCCTACGAGGCCGAAGTCCTCTTCGGCGTCGGCACCGATACCCTCGATCCCGTGGGCGATGTCGTCGCCTCCGGGCCAATCCCCTCGATCGGCGATGTGGAAGCCGCCCTCGGCGCCTTCCGCGGCCCCATCCTCCAGACTCCCCCCGAATACTCGGCGATCCATGTCGGAGGCGCCCGCGCCTCGGATCTGGCCATGGCCGGCAAGGACGTGGAGCTGAGGCCCAGGCCGATCACGATCTCCAGCCTGGAACTCCTCGATTTCGTGGGCGACAGGGCCCGCCTGCGCGTCGAATGCTCATCGGGCACCTATGTGAGGGCCCTCGCCCGCGACATAGCCGCGGCCTGCGGCACCTGCGCCCATCTCTCCGCCCTGCGGCGCCTGCGCGTCGGGCCATTCGGCGTCGAGGGGGCCCTCGCGCCGGACGCCGCTCCCTCGGCGGCCGACCTGAAACCTTTTACTCCGGATATCGCGGCGGGCATCGGACTCGGCGTCCGCCTCCTCGACAGCCCCGCGGCTTCCGCCTTCGCGAACGGCGCCCCGTGGGTGCTCAGAGATCTCGCGGGCGAGGGATGCCCCGAGGGCGATATCGCCGTCTTCGATGGGGCGGGGACCTTTCTCGGCATCCTCGGCGCCTGCTCGGGCAAGTTTTCCTACAAGCTCGTCCTGCCGCGGGAAGGGGCATCGGCATGAAGGTACTCGACTGGGACGAGTTCATCTCTTCGGACGCCCTCGCGCCCCTCTCCGTGACGATCGGAGTCTTCGACGGCGTGCACC
>JAJTBU010000200.1 GCA_021286735.1 bacterium | reverse complement strand
CCGGTCCCTCAATTCCAGCTTATAGGAGGGGACCGTTTCTCCAGTCGGGCGCGCCATGTCCTGAGAGGAAACGGGCAATAGGCACGCCGCGAGAAAAAACAACGCGGCCATCATGATGCTTCTCGCCCGTCTCACGTCGCTTCTCCAAGAAAAACGGGCGCCAGCGTCGGCCAACGCCCGTCGAATCAACGATACATCACCGTTCGCAGCGCAAATCAGCTGACGCCGAGGCCGCTGTTACTTGTTCTCCTTGTAGAACTTCTCGGCACCGGGATGCAGGGGGATGGACATGCCGTCGAGCGCGTTGGCGATCTTGATGTTGGCGCCCATCTTGTGGGAGGCGGCGAGGCGCTCGCCGTTCGCGAACATGGTCTTGAGAAGATCGTAGACGAGGTTGGCATCGAGCTTGGAGCTGACGGCGAGCATGGACTTGACGGCGACCGTGGTGACGTCGCTGGTCTGGCCGATGTAGGTGCCGGCGGGGAGCTTCTGCGTCGTATAGAAGGCGTACTTGGACATGAGCTTCTTCGCCACATCGCCGTCGATGGCGACGATCTGGATCTTCTTGGAGGCGCCGAGGTCCTGGATGGCTCCGGTCGGGGCTCCGGCGACGTTGAACGCGGCGTCGATGTTGCCGTCCTTGAGGTTGGAAGCGCACTCGGCGAAGGACAGGTATTGAACCTTGATGTCGCTGAAGGAGATGCCGGCGGCTTCGAGAACCTGCTGAGCGTTGAGGACCGTGCCCGATCCCGCCGCGCCCACGCCGACCCTCTTGCCCTTGAGGTCGGAAACGGACTTGATGCCGGAATCGGCGAGGGCGACGACCTGGACCGTCTCGTTGTAGAGGCAGGCGAGTCCGCGGATGTTCTTGGTGCCCTTGCCTTTCATGATCTCCAGATCGTTCAGGGCGTAGTAGGCGATATCGTTCTGCGTGAAGATGACATCGACCTCGCCCTTGGAGAGCATGGCGACGTTGGCGGCGGAAGCGCCCGTCGCGGTCGCGTTGGCGTTCATCTTGGGGATGTTCTTGTTCCAGATCTCGGCGAGCGCTCCGCCGAGCGGGAAGTACGTGCCGGCCGTGCCGCCGGTGGCAATGGTAACGAACTTCTGCTGCGCTGATACGGTACCGGCAATGGCCAGCAGACAGAACAGCATCGCGACGACCTTCTTCATTGAAAACCTCCATAATGACGTTTGACGAAAAACCTGGGGCATCGCTGCCCGATGGGATCGACGAAGGTCAGTATAAGGCGGTTTTCGCGCGAGAGCAACGAAAATATTTCTGAGACCCCCTCTCGATTGCGCAAGGGAGCGCCCGTCGTGTATGGTAGTGGGCGAACCGATCGGAAGAGCCTCGCGGACGGCCGCCATCGCCGGCGCGGGGTTTTGGGGAGGCATATCCTTGATTTCGTGCGAGCGCTGGAAGGACGGCATCGTGATGACCGTCGAAGGAATGAGGGTCCTGAGGCACGCGGCCTTGGCGCCTTCGATCTTCGTCGAGACGGCCAAGCCCGCCTCGGGGAAAAGCCGCCCCCGCTGGAGGAGCGCCGGCTCCTGCGAAATCGTCAACGAAGGCCGTGACCTGACGGTGATGCGCTTCCGCGGGCTCTTTTCGGTGCGGATCTGCTACGAGGAAAGGATACTGCGCTTCGCCTTCTCCCCGGAGGGCGATTTCGCCGGGCGGCTTCGCCTCAGGCTCGGGGCGACCCGCGGCGAGATGATCCTCGGCGCCGGCCCCCGCGACGCCTACGACATGAAGGGAATGAAGCTGTCCTTCCCCGCGGGCGTCGGGGGAGAAGGCCCCGCCGGCGAGCCGGTGTTTTTCTCGACGAAGGGGCCCTGGCTCTGGCTTCGCGGAAGCGGGACGGCCACGTGGCAGTTTGGACAAAGAATTACCGAGATTACCTGCGACTCGCTGCCGGAAAACCTCGCCATCGGCTTCGGCAAGGAGCCGGCTTCGCGCATGGCCTTGCTGACCGGCCACAGGGCGGAAATAGCCCGGCCCGGAAGGGGAAGGGCCCGCCTCCCCGCCGAACTCCAGGCCGCGCCCGTGGTCGACGCGGCGAGCGCCGGCAAGGAGCTGGCCGAAGCGGCCTTCCTGCGGACGGCCGACGGCCTCGAACCGTCCTCGATCGTCGATGTCGCCGCCTGGGAGCGGGCGCTATCGGAGGCCGCGGCGCGGGAAGTGCCGCCTGGGCGGGCGACACAGGGCGGGGCCGCCGGCATCGCGGCGGCGCTGCTCTCGCTCTCCCTCGCCGGCGAGGGAAATGCCTTCGTCCCCGCGGTGGCGGGGCAGGGGAGCGAAACCTCGCCCGAAGCGGCGGCCAGCGCCCTCGACATGGCGGTATTCGGCCCGCTCTTCCTTATTAAAGGCGACTTCGCCGGTGCCGGCGAATCGGGCCTGCGCGCCCTCGCCGTGGCCGCGCGCCTCTACGACGGGCTCAGGCCCTACCGCGAGCGCAGTTCGGAGCTGTGGGTCGAGCGCGGCATTCCCGTGCTCTCGCACCCCGCCCTGGCCTATCCCGAAGAGGAAAAGCTGTGGGAGCGCAGCGACCAGTACCTGTTCGGGCCGGACCTCCTCGTGGCGCCTGGCGCGACGGAACGCGACGGCACGCGCCGCCTCGAGCTTCCCGAGGATGAGTGGATTCACCTGTGGACTTCGCGCCATTACCCGGCGGGGACGACGGTAGTCCACGCCCCAGCGGGCCGGCCCGCCGTGTTCTACAGGGCGCGCAGCGAATTCGCGCCCCTCTTCGACGCCCTGCGGCAGAAGGCGGCGCGGCTCTAGCGGCGCCTGAGCAGGGCTACAGCGCGGGCCTCGACGGCGTCGCCCGAGCCGATCTCTCCGAAACCCTCGTTCGTCTTGGCCTTGACCGATACCGCTTCTTCGGGGATGCCCAGCGCGGCCGCGATCGAGGCGCGGATCGCCGCGCGGTGCGGACCCAGTTTCGGCCGCTCGAGGATCACCGTGGCGTCGATGTTCCCGATCTCCCAGCCTGCCCCGAGAACTTTGTCGTAGGCCAGCCTGGCGAGGACGCCGGAGTCCGCGTCCTTCCAGCGCGGGTCCGAGGGCGGAAAATGGGCGCCGATATCGCCCAGGCCTACGGCGCCGAGCAGGGCGTCCGTGACGGCGTGCCAGAGGACGTCCCCATCGGAATGGCCGGCCTCGCCCCTGGGGTGCTCCAGATGGACGCCGCCGAGCATGAGCCTGCGGCCCTCGACGAGAGGGTGGATGTCCCAGCCCTCCCCAATGCGGAACGCGACGGTCTCTTCCATGGGCAGATCTTCCCTGTAGGTGATTTTGCGGTTCTTCCTGTCGCCCAGGACCCAGGCGACCTTCCCGACGTAGCGGTCCCAGAGCTGGGTGTCGTCCGTGGCGCTCCAGCCCTCGGCGGCGGCCGCCGCGTGGGCCCGTTCGAGGACGCCGAGCGAAAAGCCCTGGGGCGTCTGGGCCGCCATGATGGCCTCCCGCCTGGGGTGGGCTTCGACGAAGCCGTCGGGGCCGATGGTTTTCGGCGTGTCGGGCAGGTCGGCCAGCGGAAGGCAGGCCCCGCGCTCCCTCGCCGAGGCGAGGACCGCCTCGATCGTGTCCGCGGACACCCAGGGCCGCGCCGCGTCGTGCACGAGGACGACGGCGGAGGAGGGATCGAGGGGCGGCGACGCGGCGCGCGCGGCACTGCAGAGCGCGGCGAGCCCGTTCGCCACCGAGGCCTGCCTGGTCGGCCCGCCCGCGGCGAAGCGCAGCCCGAAGGGCAGAGCCTTCGCCCGCTCGGCGCAGCGCGCGTCGATGGAACCCGCGACCTCGTCCAGCCGGCCCTCGGGGTAAGTGACGAGGATGCCCGCGAGGTCCCGCAGCGGGAGGAAGGCTTCCAGGGCGCGCTGGAGTACGCTCGCCCCCCCGAGCGCCAGGAGCTCCTTTTTGGCCGCGCCGAAGCGCGTGCTCGAGCCGGCCGCCGTCAGGATGAGGAATACCGGCCCCGACAAGGGCAATTGAGGAGGGTTCAGCGTAGGGGAGGCGCCCAGCGGGAGCGTGCCGAACATCGTCGTATCAGCGTTCGCGACGCGCGTGGATGAGGTCGGCGATCTCGTCCTTGGACTTGCCCAGGGAGAAGGATATCTCGTCCTGAAGCAGGTTGATCGCCGAATCGTAGAGCTTGCGCTCGAGGATCGGCAGCTCCTTGATCTTGGAACGGTGGTAGAGCGAACGGACCACCGAGGCGATATCCATGATGGAGCCCTTCTTGAGCAGATCGAGGTTCATCTGGTAGCGGAGCTTCCAGTCCGAGGGGATCGGCGCGTAATCCTCGGAGATGAAGGTGAGGGCGCGCTCGGCTTCGTCCTTGGCGACGATGGGGCGGAGGCCGAGGGAATCCGCCTTCTCGGTCGGCACCATCACCGTCATGTCGGAAAACTCGAGATAGATGATGTAATAGAGGACCTTGGTGTCCTTAAAGGATTTCTCGCGTATCTCGATGATCCTTCCGACTCCCTGGCTGGGATAGACGACGCGCTGATCGATCTGGTAAACGGTGGACGTTCCTGCTTCCATAGGGGAGCATTATAGCAAAAAAAAGAGGCTTCGTCAAAGCGTGTCCGCGCTTGCGGCGGGAAAACGGCAAGTGTATCTTTCTATCTGACATGGAAAAAAGGAGGGCGAGCATGCCCCGACCCTGGTGGGAAGACGCCGTCTTCTATCAAATCTACCCGCGAAGCTTCAGGGACTCAAACGGCGACGGCGTCGGCGACCTGGCGGGCATCGCCGAAAAGCTCGACTACCTCGCCTGGCTGGGCGTCGACGCCCTGTGGATATCGCCCTTCTTCCCCAGTCCCATGAAGGATTTCGGCTACGACGTGGCCGATTACCGCGGCGTCGACCCCATGTTCGGCACCCTGGAGGATTTCGAGCGCCTCGCGGCGGGAGCTAAGGCCAGGGGCATCAGGATCGTCCTCGACCTCGTGGCGAACCACAGCTCGGATCGGCACCCCTGGTTCGTCGAGGCCAGGAGCTCGCGCCAATCGCCGAAGCACGGCT
>JAJTBU010000199.1 GCA_021286735.1 bacterium | reverse complement strand
CCTGCATGAGCACGCAGGAGGATAGCGTCTTCAGGATCCTGCGCCCGGTCCTCTCCCACAGCGCGAGGGATTCGCCCTTCTTCCGGGAGACGAGGGCTTCGAGCGCTCCCCGCTCATGGTCGGAGAGGCTCCGCCAGGCTGTCGTCGAACGGTATTCCCAGGTCGGGATGAACTGCCCCGGAGCGATCTCGAGGAAGGCTCTGTCCCTCCATCGGGCGAGCAGATCGTCTATGCTGCGCGACGCGCCGGCGTCCCCGCCCGAGCGCCTGCGGACGATCTCAGCGATGTCGGCTCCTCCCTCTACGGCGCGCGAAAAGAGGTAGAGGTCCTCGCTTCCGATGCGTTCGAAGAGCTCGGCGGCCAACGCCCCGCGCAGCCCCTCGGGCAGGCCGGAGAGTGCGTCCGCTATGGCGCCGCCGGGAACGTGCGGCCGCGAGAGCCAGCGGATCCGTCCAGCGTCGAAGCCGAGGGCGGCCAGTTCGGGGTAGGAGATGGTGAACTCGGGCTGGAAGTGCCCGAGGAAGCCGTCCGCCTCGCGCTTGCCGATCGCCCAGATGCGGAAGAACCCGAGCACATGGTCGATCCGGTAGAGCGTGTAGAATTGATCGGCGACCGCGAGCCTGTCCTTCCAGAACTTGTAGTCGCCGCGCTCGAGCTCGTCCCAGCGGTAGAGCGGGAAGCCCCAGTTCTGGCCATAACGGGAGTACATGTCCGGGGGCGCGCCCGCCGAACGCTCGGTGTCGAAGAATCGGCGCATGTGCCACACGTCGGCCGAATCGGCGTTGAGGAGGATCGGGATATCGCCCATGAGGTCGACTCCCAGCGCCCGGGCCTCCCCGCAGGCGGCGGCGAACTGCCCTTCCGCCCTCATCTGCACCCATGCCCTGAACCTTGCCCCTTCCCTCAACTCGGAATCGTTCCAGAGGTTTTCGATCGCCGCGTCGTCCGCGGTTCCATGCTCGGGCCATTCCCACCATGGCTTGCCCCCGAATTTCGCCTTGAGCTCGACGAAACAGGCGTAGGCTTTCGCCCAGGGGTTGCGGGCGGCCCAGGTCTCGACTTCCGCCTCGAGCGCGCCGTCCGGCGCCGCCGAGCGCAGGGCCTGCCAGAGGCCCGCGAGAATTTCGAGCTTCGCCTCGAGGATCGCGCCGTAGGGTACCTGCTTTTCGTCCCCGAAGCGGGCGGCCAGGCCCGCCGCGGCGAGGGCGGCCTTTTCCGCGGCCGCGGCCGCGGACGAGGCCCCAGGCGCGGAGGCGCCGCCCCTCAGCTCCGGCAAGTCGCCTATGCGCAGGTACGCCGGGTTGAGGGCGAATGCGGAGAGGGCGCTGTAGGGCGAGGTCTGCCATCCTGAGTCGTTGAGCGGCAGAAGCTGCACGATATTCATGTCCCAGCGCCTGGCGAGGCGCGCGAGCGCCGCTATGTCGGGGAATTCCCCGCAGGGGCCGGAGCCGCTCCTCAACGACAGCAGGGGCAGCACGAGCCCCGTCATGGGATTTTTCGTATTTATGCACTTCATGATTTATCTCCAGAGTTCACGGATGGCTGCCTTGAGCGAGTCGGCTCGGCCCCAGTCCGGCCTCGCGCCGGCCTTCGCCCTCGGCGCCGCGCTTCGCCCGCCTTCCTCGTTTTCCTTGTAGGCACCTTCCGCGGGCCCGAGCACCGAGGAAAACCCGAGCGCCTTCGCCGATCTGGCGCGCTTGGCCATCTGCCGCACCGGCCGCAGCTCGCCCGCCAGCGAGAGTTCGCCGGCGAGGGCGGCGCCCTTGGGCAGGGGTTGCCCCGTCCTCGCGGAGTAGAGGGCGGCGGCGAGCGCGAGATCTATGCCCGGCTCGGCGAGCCTGACGCCGCCCGCCACGTTGACGTAGAGATCCTGGTCCGAAAGACGCAGTCCCGTCTGCTTTTCGATCACCGCGGCGACGCGCGCCACCCTGGAGGCGTCGATCCTGTCGGAGTAGACGCGCGTGATCCCCGCTTTGGCGGGCACGGCCAGAGCCTGGATTTCGACCAGGAGGACGCGCGAGCCCTCGTGGACAATGGCCACGGCCACGCCGGGGGGCATCTCGCCCGCGCGCTGGATGAGGAGGACGCCCGAAGGGTCGGCGATCTCCTCCAGGCCGCCCGCCCCCATGCGGTACAAGCCCAGTTCGTCGGTGGACCCGAAACGGTTCTTCGCCGCCCGCAGGGCGCGCAGGTCTCCTTCGGCCTGCTCGAAGCTGAGCACGGCGTCAACGATGTGCTCGGCGGCCTTCGGTCCCGCGATCAAGCCATCCTTGGTCACGTGCGCCACGAATACGATTACCGAGTCGTGGGTCTTCGCCCACTCGGTCATCTCCTGCGTGCAGTACTTGATCTGATTGGCCGTGCCGGGCACCGCCCCCGCCTCGGGCGAGTAGATCATCTGAATCGAGTCGACTACCGTGAGGATTGGCTTGACGGACTCGATCACGTCCATGACGCGATCGATGTCGGACGAGCAGAACACTTCCAGGCCGTCCCTGAGGGCGCCGAGCCGGTCGGCCCTCGCGCGGATCTGGGAGGGCGACTCTTCACCGGAAACGTAGAGCACGCGGCCCTTGGACTGGATCTTCGCGCAGACCTGGAGGAGGAGGGTGCTTTTCCCGATGCCGGGCTCCCCTCCGAGCAGGATGGCGGAACCGCGCACGAAGCCGCCGCCCAGCACGCGGTCGAGCTCGGCGCTTCCGGAAGCTATCCTCGTTCCCGAGGCGGGATCGATCGCTGCGATGGGCAGCGAATAGGTCTCCCCCTTTATGTCGGCCCTGGCCGAACCAGCGGCGGCGCTCTGTTCCTTCAGCGTGTTCCACTGCCCGCACTCGGGGCAGCGGCCGAGCCACTTGGGTTCGGTGTGCCCGCAGTTCGCGCAGCGGTAGACGGTGGTCTGCTTCTTCATACAGCCTGATCGTATCCGAGACGGCGGCGCGCTTCAAGGACGCGGCGGACAAGCCTGCTTCCCGGCCCCATGAGCCGCGGGCCTGCCGCGCCGCCTCCCGGAGCCGGCCGACTCCGGCGCCCCGCGAGAAATTAAAAATCGCATAACGTCAGCGAGGCCGCGAGGCCGCCTCGCGCCGGAGCCGCGGCGGCCGGCATTTTCTCAACGTTGGCCGCCACCAGGATCGCCCATTCCGGGCCGGCGGCGCGCCGCGCGGGCGGCCAGGCCTCCGCCTCTCCCCGCCGATATCGCGCATCGGCGAATGTCCCCCGCCGCCTCATTTACCCGCTTGTCTTTTTCGCGCAATGGTTTATCATTGTCGTATGGAGGACTATCGTGGATAAAAAAGCTATCGCGTCACTCAAGAAACTCACAAAGAACGGACACGCCCTGGTCGACATTATCTCGAAGTATCTCATGCTGATCGACGAGACCATCAGCGACGAGGCGAAAGCGCCGGCAGCGAAGGCCGCTGAGCCCAAGAAAGCCGCCCCGAAGAAGGCCGCTGCGCCGAAAAAAGCCGCGGCGAAGAAAGCCCCGGCAGCCAAGCCGGCGGAAAAGAAAGTCCCCGTGAAAAAAGAGGCCGCCAAACCCGCTGCGAAGAAAGCGGCCGCCCCCAAGAAGGAAGCGGCCCCCAAAGCCGCGGCCCTTCCCGTGAAGGAAGCCGCCCCGGTCGTCGAGGCGAAAAAGCCCGCGAAGCGCGGACGCCCCGCCAAGGCGAAGTAATTCCATTTAAGACTTCGGCGCGCCCTGACGGCCATTGATCGCCGCGATCCTGTCGCCATCGACCTTCATCGCCCGATCCGCCGTCAGGAGGCCGTTCGTCTCGCTCCCGACGTCATAGAGCTGCGTCAGGCAGTACCCGCAGAATAAGCCGGAATTCACGGCGTCGTTCGTATAACGTTCAATCTTGTCCTCGATCGAGCCTTTCTCCGTCACCGTATACCAGCCGAATCCCCCGTATTCACTTAAGAGCCACGGCGCTTTTTTCCCGGCCGCTGCGCGTTCGCTCTCCTCGTCGATGAACATCGCGCGCGTAACCTTCGCTATGGCGTTGTTAAAATAGAATCGCAGCACGTCCAGCCGCGAAAGCCCGTGCATGATGTCGGGATCGCGCGCTCCAAGCTTCGCGTAATACGCGTTGGCGAGCTCCGCGGTGCTCAAGTAATGGTGGCAGTCGACGATGTCGGTATCGAAATGTTCCCATCCCGAATTGTCGATCGCGAGCCGCTCCGGATCAAGTTCCCTCACGAGCGAGACCATGCGCTCGGCGAAGCGGCGCGTAGCGCTGCGCCTTCCGTATATTCCCCAGACGCCCCATGTCTCGTTGAAGACCACCCAGGCGATCGACGATGGATGCATCGAATCTCTTTCTATGATCTCGCGCAACTCTCGTTCGAAGGAATCGAAGCCGCGCTTCGTCGGCCGGTAGAACGACGGCATCTCGTAAGTAGTCAGGAGCCCCATCGTGTCGCAGAGATAGTGGAAACGGGGGCTCTCGATTTTTTGGTGGATGCGCGCGCCGTTGAAGCCCATCCGCTTCAGCGCCGCGATGTCGCCCTCGATCGCCCCGGGATTCTCAGGGGTGTAGCCGCCGCGCGGGTAGTAGCCCTGCACGAGCGCCATCCTGAGGAAAAGCTCCCGACCGTTGAGGAAGAGCTTGCCCCCGCGCGCCTCGATGCGCCGCAGCCCGAAGTAGCTGTCCACCGCGTCGAGCGTCTCGCCGCCCGAGACGAGACGATAGGCGATTCTGTAGAGGTCCGGGCTCTCCGCCGACCAGGGGAATTCCCCGATCTCGCCGAAGGGCAGCCAGCATTCCGCCGCGCCGCCCGCCGGCACCGCGGCCTCGCGCGTCGCGAGCGCCCCGTCGGGCGCCTCGACTTCGACGAGGAGCCTCGCGCCCGCGGAGCCGGCGCCGATGAGTCCGTCAACGTTGGCCGATATCATGATGCCGCGCTCGCCGCTGCCGCCAGACTGCGCCTCGCGGACCTTCGCCGAGGCGATGCGGGCCGCCCCAGTGCGCTCCAGCCAGACCGGCTGCCAGATCCCCGCGTAGCCCGAATACCACACGGCGAAGGGCTTGCGCAGGAAGGTCTG
>JAJTBU010000198.1 GCA_021286735.1 bacterium | reverse complement strand
CTACCTCCCGGAAGAATGTTCTTCCATGAATCGAGCCGCACCCAGGTCGGCTCGGGTTTCGCTAGGACTTGAGCCCGGTCAGCGTTATCGACTGCACGAACTCCTTCTCCATGAGCATGTAGACCGCCAGCACCGGCACGATCGCCATCAGCGAGGCCGCCATCATCACCTGGTACTCCGACGAAGTCTCCGTGACGAGGTATTTGAGCCCGATGGGCAGCGTGCGCATCTTCACGTTGTTGGTGGCGATCAATGGCCACATGTAGGATCTCCAGTGCGTCAGGAATGCGAAGAGCGAGGCCGTGCCGATCGCCGTGCGCGCGTTGGGCACCATCACCTTCAGAAATATCCGATAGTAGCCGCAGCCGTCGATCTTGGCCGCGTCTATGAGGTCGTCCGGAATCGTCTGGAAGAAGGAGATGAGGAGGATCGTCGTGAAGGCGCAGCTCAAGCCCGGCAGGATGAGGCCGGCGTAGGTGTCGATCAGGCCCACCTTCGACACGATCAGGAAGAGCGGGATCATCGTGACCACCTCGGGCACGAACATCGAGCTCTGCATGAAGGTGAAGATCCCCTTGCGCCCGGGGAAGATCAGCTTGGTCAGGGCGAAGGCGCCCATCGCCGAGATGGCGATCTGCAGCACCGTCTGCGTGATCCCGATGAAGAGGCTGTTGGCGTAGAAGCGCAGGAAGGGGATTTTCTTGAACACCTCGGCGAAGTTGCCCAGCTGGAAGGAACTCGGCAGCCATTTGGGCGGATAGTGGTACACGTCGGCCGAGGTCTTGAAGGCGGAGAGGAAGAGCCACACGAAGGGGAAAATCATCAGCGCCGAGCTTAGGAGCAGGAAAAGGAAGGTGGCCGGATATCGCCGTTTGCCCGAAGTCTTCATCGCTGGTTCCTCGTTAATTGTAGTCCACGGTCTTCTTGCCGAAGGCCCGCTGCAGCATGGTAAAGGCAAAGATGATCGCGAAGAGCACCAGGGCGGCAGCGGCGCCCCGGCCCATCCTTCCGCGAACGAAGGACTGGTCGTAGATGTAAGTCACCAAAAGGAGGGTCGACTCGAGCGGCCCGTGGTTCGGCGTCATCACGTCCACCTCGGTGAACACCTTCAGGCAATTGATGATGCCTATCATGATCACGAAGGAGGAGACGGGCGCCAGCAGGGGCAGCTTGATCCTGCGAAGCACCTGGCCCTCGGTGGCACCATCGATGCGGGCCGCTTCCAGGTAGGATTCGGGGATGCCTTGCAGGCCCGCCAGGAAGAGGATGACGTTATAGCCCAGGCCCTTCCACACCGAAAAGAGAAGGACCGAAAGCAGGGCCGTCTTCTCGCTGAAGAGCCACTGCGCCGCCGGCAGGCCGAGGGCTGTCAGTATCTGGTTGAAGGGCCCGATGCCCGGATCGTAGAACCAGAGCCAGATCAGGCTGGAGGCGGTGATCGGCACCACCACCGGCGCGAAGTGCGCGATGCGGAAGAACTTGAGGCCCTTGATCTTGCGGTCCAGGAGGATGGCGAGGAAGAGGGCTATGCCTGTGTCCATAACCAGCTTGACCGCCGTGTAGAACACCGTGTTGCCCGCGGCCTTCCAGAACCGCCCGTCGGCGAGCACGAAGTTGAAGTTCTTGAGGCCCACGTAGCTGCCCGTGCCGGTCGTCATGGTCCAGTTCGTCAAGCTCATGCCGACCACGATGATCACGGGAAGGAGGAAGAGGCAGAACAGGGTGATCATGAGCGGGGCGACCATCACCGCCGCCGCGCGCCGCTGCTCCCTGCGCTGGAGATTGTTATGTACGCTCATACTCCTCTCCCAGTCATCGGCGGCCTGCCTGTATAACGTCGACGAGTCCGGGAACCGATTTCAGGCCGACCGTCCCGCCAGCGCGGGCGTAGGGGTTCCCGTCGATTATCAGCTGTCCCGCCGCCGCGAGCCCGCGCAGCTCAACCAGATCCCCGGGCTCGAAGAGCAGGGTCTCGGCGGCCGAGAAATCCCCGATGCCGCGCTCAGGCGGGCCCGCCCGCACGATCACGGAGTCGAAGAGCGCCAGGGCCGCGGGCCCTTCCATGTAGGGCGCGTCGCAAAGCACTCCCGCCACCGCGCGCGCGAAGAATTCGCGGCGCCCCAGGGGCGAGGCGACGATCTGCGCCGGCCGCCCGAGGCGCGATAAAAGCCGCTTGCCATTCTTTAAAACGCAAAAATCCGCCGACGCTATGTCCGGCGAGGGAGCGGTCTCGACCTTCTCGCCTCGCTCCAGGAGAGCCGTGGCCGAAAGGCTCGCCGCGCGCCCGCCGACGGTGCCGAGGCAGGTGTCGCCGATCACCACGTCGTTGAAGCCGTAGGCCAGGTGCGCGCCGTCCACGAGGACTTCAACCGCGGCGACGGGCGCGGTCTCGAAATCGCCCAACTTGCGCCCTTCGACATTCTCGATGCCGACCGAGACGATGGGACCAGCGTTGATCGTGCCCGCCGCGACGCCCAGCATGGCCATGCGCTTCCCCGAGGCGAGCATTGCGTCGGCCGCGTAGGAGGCGAGGCCGTCGCCGCCCACGCAGACGAGGAGGTCGGCGCCCCAGGCCGCTAAGGCCGCCACCGAGGCCCGCAGCTCCTCGACGTAGCCCAGAGCGGCGCCCGCTTTAGCGCCCGCGCCATCGACAGCCGCGCCGGCAGCCGCGAGCCGCGTCCAGCCCACCTGTCCGCCCGAGCCCGAGAAGCGTCCGCCGCAGACGGCGACTTCATAGCCGGAAAGCCACGCGGCGAGCGCGGCTTCGCACTCGTTCGCGCGGCCGCTCCCCGCGGAGGGGCCGATCAGCACCCCCGCCCTGCCCGCGCGGAAAACGTTCATTCACCAGCCTCGGCGCTCGCCGCAGCCTCGACGCCCGGCTTGAGCACGATCTTGAAGGCCCGCCCCGCCTGGAGGGTCGCGAATGCCTCAGCGCCGCGCTCGAGGGGCATGGTTCCTGAGATCACGCGGGAGAAAATGTCGCGGTGCGCCACGACAAGATCGAGGGCTTCCCTGAAGTGCGGCAGTGCGTAGCCCGAGCAGCCCGAGAGCGTCACCTCGCGGTAGTGGATGGCGTAGGAGTCGATGGCCACCGCCTCGCCCTTCCCCAGCCCCGCGAACATGAGGACGGCGCCCGCGTCGGCCACCGATGCGGCGTATTCCTCGACCAATTCCCTGCGGTTCACGGCGATCACGATGTTGTCGTAGTCGCCCGCCGCCACGACGCCCGGCTCCCGCGCGTCGATGCCCCAGGCGGCCACCGCCTCGCGGCGCATCGCGCCCGGCTCGACCACGGTGACGGGGATTCCCCTCGCCTTGAAGAGGAGGGCGAAGAGGGCGCCCATAGGCCCCGCGCCGACCACGAGGACCTTGCTCGAGGCGCGCAGCTTCAGGTGCGCCACCCCGTTCAGCACGCAGGCCAGGGGCTCGACCAGGGTGAAGGCGTCGTCGGCCTCGGGGATGCGGAACACGCCCGTGGCCACGTAGGAGGCGGGAATGCCCACGTACTCGCAGAAGGCGCCGCCCTCCACGAAGGATTTGTGCCTGCAGAGCGTCCCCGCGCCTATGGAGCAGAGCGCGCAGGCCCCGCACTCGGCGTAGGGCGCCACGACCACGGGATCGCCGATTTTGTAGCCCGATCCAGGGAGGGTCCGCTCCACGCGGCCGTAGAACTCGTGTCCCAGCACGGCGGGAGGCGGAAACATGTGGTGGCCCTTCGAGTAGGTCTTGAGGTCGGTGCCGCAGATCCCGCAACCGAGCAGCTTGACGACGAAGTCGGCCTCGGGGGCCGGGAGGTCGCGCAGCTCCAGCTGTCCGACGCCCGTGTACACGAGGGCTCTCATACCGCCTCCAGGATATCGATGGCCGTCAGCTCGTCCGTCACCAGGTCGCTGATGAAGCCGGCGCGCGCCGCCGCCGCTATGCCCCGCGCCTTGGCCGCGCCGCCCGCCAGGCAGATCGAGCGCTTCAGGCGTTTCAGGGCCGAAATGTCGAAGGCCAGGAGCTCGTAGCTGTGCTCGGCCTTGAAGAGTCCGCCGTCGGCGCCGAAGAAGTGCGCGAGGATGTCCCCGCAGGCGCTGCTCCGCTTGAGCTCGGCCTTGTACTCCGCGGGGAGCTCGTCGATCAGGTTCGGCGACTCGGTGGGCGGGGCGCCCAAGCCCACCACCGCCGCGTCCAGCTGGCTCCAGCGCTCCTCGAGGATGGCCACGCGCTGCTCCTCGATCTTGGAGAGGGGCGCTCCCGTCTCCCGCACGCAAGGGAGGTTCACGAAGAGGCCCTTGGTCCTGAAGGCGGCGCCGAAGCGGTCGATGATGGTGTTGATCTGCAGGTTGGGGTTGTCGTCGCCCGAGGTGCCGATCAGAGGGACGAAGCTGGGCCTGGCGCCGTTGCCGAGGCCGCGCGGCAGGAGCTCGGCGGTCTTGTAGACGGTGTGCCCCCAGCCCAGGCCGACGCTCTCGTACTCGGCGAGGAGGGCGGGCAGGCAGTCGGCAGCCCTGGTGGCGATGGCGAGGGATATCTCCTCGTCGTCCGCGCTCTTGCGCACGGGCACGACGATCGCGGACTTCAGGCCCAGGGCTTCGGCGAGCCGTCGCGCCAGCTCCTCGGCGCGCAGGCTGGAGGGCGGCACGAGGGTGATCCTCACCAGGCCCAGCTCCCTGGCCTTGTCGATGAGCCGTGAGATCTGGGATCTGGACACGCCCTCCTTGCCGGCGATCTGGTCTTGGGAGAGGCCGTCGGCGTAGTAGTAGCGCGCGATGCGGTAGATGGTCGAAACGTCGGGTCCGGGCTTCATTTTAGTTGAAGAGCGCGGCCAGGCCGGCGACCGCGGCTGAGGGATCCTTGGCCTGGAAGATGTTGCGCCCGAAGGCGAAGCCGCGCGCGCCCTCGGACAGGGCCTGCCTGGCTACGGCGACGATGTCGCGGTCCTTAGGGCCGCCCGCCAGGACGACGGGAGCCGGGCAGCAGGAGGTCACCTTGTCGAAGCCGTCCACATAGAAGGCTTTGACGACGTCGGCGCCCATCTCGGCGGCGATCCGCGCGCCGTGGTACTGCACGT
>JAJTBU010000197.1 GCA_021286735.1 bacterium | reverse complement strand
AATGCGGAGGCGGTGGCGCGCGTCTTCGAGGCCAAGGCTCGCCCGGCCTTCGATCCCCTGATCGTCCACATCGCCTCGCTCGCCGATGTCGGAAGGGTCGCGGCCGAATTCCCGCCCAATGCCAGGCGCCTGGCCGAGGCGCTGTGGCCGGGGCCGCTGACCATGATCCTGCCGAAGCGGGCCGAGGTTCCCGACATCGTCACTTCCGGGCTGCCCTCGGTGGCCGTGCGCTTTCCCGTCCACCCGGTGGCGCGGAAGATCATCGAGTATTCGGGCACGGTCATCGCAGCGCCGAGCGCGAATCCCTTCGGCTACATATCTCCGACGACGGCGCGGCATGTCGCCGAGACCCTGGGCGACCGCGTCGATTTCATCGTGGACGGCGGCCCCTGCGCGGTCGGCGTCGAATCGACCGTGCTCGACATGACCGGGGCGCGGCCCACGCTCCTCAGGCCGGGCGGCATGCCCCTCGAGCGCATCCGCGAGATCGTGGGCGAAGTCGCGATCCCCCGCGGCGGCGCGGTCGCGGAAGCGGGCGAGGCCGCCGCGAGCCCCGGCCAGCTCAAGAGCCACTACGCGCCGCGCGCGCGACTCTACCTCTGCGGCTATCGCGCCCTTCCCGAGGCGATGGGCGGCTTCCCCCGCCGGGCGAAAGAAGGCCGGGGCCGCTCGGCGGCCCTTGTCCTGGACGCGGCCAGGGCCGAGGCGCTCCGGGCGACAGGGCTTTTCGACGCGGTGTTCACCCTCTCGCCCGCGGGCGACATGAGGGAGGCCGCCTCGCGGCTTTTCGCCGCCCTGCACGAACTCGACGCCGAGGGCTTCGGCGCCATCTACGCCGAGCGCGTTCCCGAGGAGGGGCTCGGCCGGGCCATCAACGATCGGCTCTACCGCGCCTCGATGAAATGACGCAAATATGATGCCGCGGGACGCGCTCCGCGTTGACAGGGCCCGCCCTCGCGGCTAACTATAGTGACCACATGGATGAGCTGAGATTTTACGCGACCTCCATCCTCTTCTTCTCCTGCGCGGCGATCATCTTTGTCTGCGCCCTCGCCTGGAACCGCAAGTCGACCACCGGTCTGCCCGCCGTCTTCCTCACGCTCTGCGGGCTCGGCGTCGCGATCTACGATTTCGGCTACGCGATGGAAATTCATGCCACGACTCTCGCCACGAGCTTTTTCTGGGTGCGCTTCGAGCACTGGGGGATCCAGCTCATCCCGCCGCTGTGGCTCATGTTCACGCTCAGCATCATGGGGAAATGGAAGAAAGCGCCCCCGCTTCAGGTGACCCTCTTGCTTTTCCTGCCCACTGTCTTGCTCATCTGCTCGCAGACGCTCGGCAGCCTCAACCTCCTGCACCCGAACGCCAGGCTCGCCACGGGCGAGGCGCTCTCGCTGTTCGAATACGACCGCGGATTGCCCATTTACCTGTCGACGGCGCTCCAGAGCGTCTTCCTCGCGGTGAGCTTTATCCTCTTCACGATAGGCTTCGTGCGCGGCGGGCCGGTGCCGCGCATCCAAACCGCGCTGTACTGGTTCGGCTCCAACATCCCATGGGTCGGCAGCATCATCTACAATTCAGGGAGCGCCCCCTACAACATCGATGTCACGCCCTTCCTTATGAGCGTCAGCATAGCCTTCTTCATGATCGGCTTTCTCAAGGTGGGGATTCTCGACATAGCGCCGGTGGCGAGGACGGTCGTATTCGAGGACATGAAGGACGGCGTCCTGGTGATCGACCGCCGCGGCCGGATAACCGATTTCAACCCCGGCATGGGATCGATCCTGCCCTCGCTCGTCGCGACGAAGCTGGGCGCCAACGCGAGGGAGACGCTCTCGCCCTACGACAAGCTTCTCGATATTCTCGCCCGGACGCCTCCGGCGATGATCGATTTCAAGTCTTCCGACCAGCCCGGCGCGCCATTCTACCACGTCGCGTCGGCCGCGCTGAGGGACAAGTCGGGCAAGGATATCGGCATGCTGCTGACCTTCCACGACATGTCGGAGATGAAGGATCTGCAGCGCAGGCTCGAGGTCATGGCCACCCACGACGATCTGACCGGGCTCTACAACCGGCGCTACCTCAACCAGTACGCCGCGGCGGCGATCGAGGAGGCGAAGGCCTTCGGCTGCGAGTTCTCGATCATCATGGTGGACTTGGACCACTTCAAGCGCGTCAACGACACCTTCGGTCATACGACGGGGGACGAGGCGCTCAAGGCTGTGTCCGAGATACTCCGCCAGACGATGAACGGAGAGGATTGCGTGGTCGGGCGCTTCGGCGGCGAGGAACTGCTCGCCATCCTGCCGCGGACCGACGCTGTGGCCGCCCGGACCATCGCCGAGAACGCGCGCACAGCGATCGCGGGGCAACGCATCCCCTGCGAGGGCGTAAACCTCAGCATTACCGCCAGTTTCGGCGTCTCTTCCCTGACGCCCGTCTGCGACACGCTCAAGAGCTGCTGATCGCCGCCGACCTCGCGCTCTACGAGGCGAAGAACACGGGGCGCAACAAGGTCTGTTCGAGCCGAAGGTGAAAGTTCGTCACTGGGCGCCGGCGCTTGCCGCCGCGTCGGGGGCGGGCGGGACGATCGGAGCGGGCGGGGCCTGGGCCGGCGCGGGGACTTGCGCCGCCTGCGCAGGCGCGACTCCTTCGAGGGGCTGCCCGTTGACCAGGTAGCCGAGCATCGCCCTGGGCTCGATGCCATAGTGGATCTTCCCGAAGGCCAGGCTCGCCTGGATGATGTTCTTGGCGTATTGTCGCGGCTGTTCGATCGAGAGCGACTCCAGGAGCAGATCGTCGGGAAGCTCGCCCGACTCTTTCGCCCATGTCGCCATCCTGCCCGGTCCAGCGTTATAGGCGAACATGGCCCGCATGGGTTTTCCCCCGAACCGCGAGAGCATGTACGAGTAATAAGTGAGGCCGATTTTCACGTTGTCGGCGGGGTCGTTGAGGGAATAGCCCGTCATCTTCAGTCCCTTGGCGGTTTCGGCGGCGGTCGCCGGCATGAGCTGGGTGAGGCCGACGGCTCCCGCGTAGGACACGGCTTTGGGATCGAAGACGCTCTCCGACCGGATGATCCCGTAGGCCAGGGCCTCGGGAATCTTGGGGATGGCCGCGCCCCGCGCGACGATGTCGTTCCAAGCCTTGGGGTACACCAGCCCGTAGAGTTCGGGACGTTGGGCGCCGGCGCCGCGGTTTATAGCGTCGCGCGCGAGGCGCAGAGCGGCGTAGTGCTGGCCTTCAGCGGAAAGATCGAAGGCCAGGCCCGCGATCACGCCCTCGTTGAGGCTGCCGATATAGTTGAGGGCGAGCGACGAGGCCATGTCGTCCAAGCCGTACAGCAAATAATTCCTGATCAGCGAGAGCGCCGACTGGACGCCGTTGCCGTTGGCGGCCGCCGTGGTTTGGGCGGGGGCCGCGCCGGCGGAGGCCGCGGGCGCGCCCGCGGCGATGGGCGCCAGGGGCTGTTTCGACAGGTCGGGCATGGCTGCCAGGTAGGGCGGGTCGAGGCCGAGGCGCCAGGAGGCCATGGTCCGATAATATTCCTCGACCTTGGGCGTCTCCGCGATCTTCTTGTAATAGGCCGCGGCGATATCTTTGGACGGCGCGTCGGTCGGCTGTCCCGCGGCGAGCCCCTCCTCGACCAGCCTTCCGCTTTGGTAGAGGAGGCGCGTTTTCGTCTCAGGCGAGACGCGGTCGCCGATCAGGGCGCAGAGCGAGCACTTCATTCCAGGCTTTGCCGCGGAGCAGTGTGCGATCATAGGATTCGACGATGTCGGCGAAGTAGGCCGGGTTCTTCCATCGCGCCGAGGCCTCGAGGAGGGCGCCGAGCTCCAGGGAGCGCTTGGCCGTGGCGACCGCGGCGGCGGGATCGGGTGCGGGAGCCGGCGCAGGGGAGGGCTGGTCGGACGATGCCGCCGGAGCCGGGGTCGGGGCTGCGATCGGCGCCGCGGGCGCGGCCGATGCCGCGGGGTTTGGCGGCGGTGAGCCAGCGGGCGAAGCCGCGTCGAAGGAGGCTATATCCTCGGCCGCGATGCGGCGCATCGTGATATCGAGCCAGTACCAGAGGGCGCTGTCCGCGTCGGCGTCGCTCGGCGCGCCGTCGGTGAGGGCGAGGAAGAGGATGGCAGCCTCGCGCTCCCTGCCCGCCGATGTCCAGAGTCTTCCAAGATAGTAGGCGGCCACCCAGGCGTTCTCGTCGCTCCCTCTCGCGGAGAGGGCGGAGGAGATGGCTTCGGGCAGGTCGGCCGAAGGGTCGCCGCCGCCGACTCCGGGGAAAAAGGCCATCATGAAGGCGGTCCCGTCGGCGGCGGCTCCCGCGTTGATGAAGGATTTGCCGGCTTCGGAAATTAAGGCGCGCGGAGCGCCTTTCGCGAGGATGAGGGGCGCGGCCCCGGAGGCGTGGATTGCCGCCGCGCCGTAATCCTTGTCGCGGTAATCGGCGCGCATCAGAAGCATTTCGCGGGTCGCGGCGTCGATATCGGGAACGGCGGCCGCCAGGCGCAGCGTCTTGGAAGCCCAGGCGTCCAGGGTCGCCGCCTTGGCGCCCGCCAGCGCGGCGGGGTACCAGGAATAGTCGCCGGTCGCGGCGCGGGCCGAGTTCTCGTACCAGGCGAGTTCGGAGGCCTTCGCCTTGGCGATCGAGGGCGCGACGGCGCGGAGCGTGGATACCGTTTCCAGGGCGTAGGCGCAATCGCCCGAGTCGAGCGCCGGGACGATGAGCGATTTGTAGATGTCCCAGTCCGGTCCGAAATAATCGAGCCACTGGGAGGCCGCGCGGCGATGGGCCACCCTGTCGGGGCGCTTCTCGAGGCGCTGGAGGAGCGACTTTCCCGCCTCCTTCGCCGCGGCCTTTTCGCCGAAATGGAAGGCGAGCGAATACATGAAGTCGATGGAACGTTGCGCGATTTCATTGTCGCCGGCGCTTTGCTCGAGTTTTTTCGCCTCGTAGTACCAGGCTTCGGCGCCCATCGCGCCCTGCGCGGGCGGCAGGTCCAGCACGAGGGGGGAAGGCTCGGCGGGCGCCGCGCCCTGGCCCGGGACCGTCGCCTGGGAGCCAGCCGCCGCCGGCGCGGGCTCGGCGGTCACGGCAAGCGCGGGCGCTG
>JAJTBU010000196.1 GCA_021286735.1 bacterium | reverse complement strand
ACGCCGACCCAGAGACCCTGGGCCTCCTCATGGCGGGCGTCAGCGTCGGGTTGCGAGAGCGCCACGCCGCGGCGGCCGAACCGCGGAGCGCCGCGCAGCCCGCGGGGCAGGGCAAGGGAGGCCGCGCATGAGCATCGTCTTCGAAAAACGCAAATCGGTCTCCAGGGCGGCGCTCTTCGCCGTGCCCGCGGTCTCATTCCTCGTCTCGCTCGCGCTGACGGGCATCGTCCTCCTTATCTTCGGCACCGACCCGATCACGACCTTCGCGGCCATGTTCGCGGGAGCCTTCGGCTCCGCGCACGGTTTCTCGGAAACCCTCGTGAAGGCGATCCCCCTGATGCTCACGGGCCTGGGCGTCGCCCTGGCCTTCAAGCTCAAGTTCTGGAACATCGGCGCCGAGGGCCAGCTCGTGCTCGGAGGCATCGCGGCCTCCTGGGTGGCCCTCTTCCTGGGCGCGGCCATTCCTCCCGCCCTCCTCCTCCCCGCCTGCATCCTCGCCGGATGCGCGGGCGGCGCCCTCTGGGCGAGCGTGCCGGCCCTGCTCAAGACCAGACTCAAGGTGGACGAGTCCCTCGTCACCCTGATGCTGAACTACGTGGCCATCCTCTTCGCCGAGTTCCTCTACTACGGCCCCTGGCGCGACCCGAAGGGCTACGGCTTCCCCGGCTCGGCGCCCTTCCCCGACGCGGCCTGGCTGCCTAAGATCTTCGGCCGCGCCCATATCGGGCTCTACTTCGCCCTGGGCCTGGCCATCCTCCTGTGGATCATCCTCAAGAGGACGCGCTGGGGCTTCGAACTCTCCATCATCGGGGCCAGCCCCAAGGCCGCGCGCTACCAGGGCATCAGCGTGGGCGGGAACATCGTGCTCGCCGTCCTGCTCTCCGGGGCGCTGAGCGGCCTGGCCGGCGCCTGCGAGGTGACCGGCATATCGCACCGGCTCCAGCAGGGGCTCAACCTGGGCTACGGCTTCACCGCCATCATCATCGCTTGGATGTCCCAGCTGAACCCTCTGGCCATCCCCTTCGTGGCCCTGCTGATGGGCGGAATCCTGGTGGGAGGCGACCAGGTGCAGTTGATGATGGGCCTGCCCTCCTCCATGGGCGTGGTCATGCAGGGGCTCATCCTCTTCCCGATGCTGGCGGGATCCCTGTTCACGGAGTACAGGATCAGGAAGACGAAGCGGACGCCCAAGGCCGCCTGCGTCGAAGGAGAGGCGTGATGGATCTCGTCAGTTCGATACTCGCGATCACGGTCCGCGCGGGAACCAGCCTGATCTTCGCCACGGTGGGCGAGATATTCACCGAGCGCGCGGGCATCCAGAACCTCGGCATCGAGGGCATCATGCTCATGGGCGCGGTCGCCAGCTTCGCCACCTCCTTCTACACGCAGAACCTGGCCCTCGCCCTGGCGGTGGCCGTGGCGGTCGGCATGGCGATGGCGGCGGTGCACGCCTTCCTCACGGTGACGATGCGCGCCAACCAGGTGGTCTGCGGCCTTTCAATGACTCTCTTCGGCACGGGTTTCTCGAGCTTCCTCGGGCAGCGCCTCGGCCCCGCGGCCAACAATTTCCGCCTGATGGGGCTCAAGGCGGCCAAGTTCTCTCCCGTCAAGATCGAGGGGCTCGCCGACGTTCCGGTGCTGTCCGCCCTGGCCGGCCAGGATATCCTGACCTACGCGGTCTACCTCCTCATTCCCCTGTCCTGGCTCTATCTCTACAAGACGAGGCCGGGACTCTGGCTCCGCTCCGTGGGCGAGGACCCGCAGACGGCGGACGCCATGGGCATCGGCGTGCTGAAGACGAAGTACCTCTACACGATCCTGGGCGGCGGGATGATGGCCCTCGGCGGGGCCCACCTGTCCCTGTCCTACACCCCCGGCTGGTCGGAGAACATCACCGGCGGGCGCGGCTGGATCGTAGTGGCCCTGGTCATCTTCTCGATGTGGAACCCGGCGCGCGCGGTCTGGGGAGCCCTGCTCTTCGGCGGGATCAACGCCGTGCAGTTCCGGCTCCAGGCCTCGGGCACCAACATACCGGCGGCCTTCCTCAACATGCTGCCCTACCTGGGCACGATCGCCGTCCTTGTCCTGATGACCTGGTGGGAGGCCCTGTCGAAGAAGATCGGCGCGCCGGCGGCCCTGGGCGTCCCCTACATGCGCGAGGACAAGTGAGTCCAGGCCGCGTGGCGCGACGAGGGCCGTTCCGCCGGGGCGGCCCTTTTTTTGCCCCGCCGGCCGGGGAGGCCGGAGGGAAGATCGTTGCATGGCGCCCCGTTTGAAGCTATGATGGGGGACTAGCCTACGCCGAGGAGGGGCCATGAACAAGGATCTTATCGATACCGCCATCGGGAAGCAGCCTTGCGATCTCAACCTCTCGGGCTGCACCGTCGTTGACGTGCTGGGCGGGACCTTCCTGCGGGACGCCACGGTATCGGTGCGCAGCGGGCGCGTCGTGGGGATCAACGACGGGCTCGAGGCCAGGGAGACCATCGACTTGGGCGGAAGGTACCTCGCCCCGGGGCTGGTGGACGCCCACGTCCACATCGAGTCCTCCCTGCTGACGCCCGCCGAGTACGCGCGCGTGGTCGTCCCCCACGGCACGACCACGGTGGTGGCCGACCCGCACGAGATCGTCAACGTGCTCGGCTACGACGGGATGCGCTTCATGCTCTCGGCCTCGGAGGGGCTGCCCCTCGACATCTTCTACATGGTGCCCTCCTGCGTGCCGGCCACCGAGTTCGACACCTCGGGCGCGGCGCTCTACGCATCCGACATGTACCCCTTCCTCCAGGACGAGCGCGTGCTCGGCCTCGGCGAGGTTATGAACTATCCCGGCGTTCTCGCGCGCGAGCAGCGCCTCATGGACAAGATCGCCCTGTTCCAGAGCGCGCGGAAGCCCGTGGACGGGCACGCGCCCAAGCTGTCGGGCGCCGCGCTCTCGGCCTATATCATGGCGGGCATCGGCTCGGACCACGAGTGCACCAGCCCCGAGGAGGCGGCGGAAAAGCTCTCCAAGGGCATGTACATCATGCTGCGCGAGGGCTCGACCGCCCGCGACGTGGCGCGCCTCCTGCCGGCGATCACGCCCGCGTCGGTCTCGCGCTTCATGCTCTGCTCGGACGACCGGCACTCCAACGACCTGCGCGACGAGGGGCACATGGACCACGCCCTCAGGCTGCTGCTGGCCGGAGGGGTGGCGCCGGTGGACGCCATCAGGATCGCCTCCTTCAACGCCGCCCAGTGGTTCGGCGTGCGGCGCCTGGGCGCGATAGCCCCGGGCTGCGCGGCGGATTTCGTCGCCTTTTCATCCTTCGGGGACTTCAAGGCGGAGCGCGTGTTCAAGCGCGGCAAGCTCGTGGCCGCGGACGGCGTCCTCCTGCAGGATTTCCCCGCGCGCCAGGCGAGCTTGCGCGACTCGGTGAACATCAAGTGGCTCACCGCCGACGACTTCGCCATCCCCGACGGGGGGAGGAAGGTGCGCGTGATCGAGGCGAGGCAGGACTCTATCGTGACGGGGAGCCTCGTGGAGTCGCCGACGGTGCGCGACGGCCAATGCGTGGCTGACCCTTCGCGGGACCTGGTCAAGATCTTCGTGATCGAGCGCCATTCGGGCTCGGGCCGGATAGGCAAGGGCTTCATCCGCGGCCTGGGGCTGAAGCGGGGCGCGATCGGCGGCACGATAAGCCACGACTCGCACAACATGATCATCGCGGGAGTGGACGACGCCTCGATCTTCAAGGCGGCGCGCCACCTGAACAAGATCAAGGGCGGACTGGTCTTCGCGGTGGGCAGCGAGATCGTCCTGGACCTGCCCCTGCCGGTGGCGGGCCTGATGAGCGACAGGGACGCCGACTTCGTGATAGGGCGGCTGCGGGCATTCGAGGAGGTCTTCGAGAAGGAGGGGCTGACAAACCGCTCCCCGCTGATGACCCTCTCCTTCATGGGGCTGCCCGTGATCCCGAGCCTGAAGATCACGGACGCCGGGCTGATCGACGTGGATCGCTTCGCCCCCGTGGATCTCTACGTCGACGAATGAGCGAGGACTGCGCATGAGTGGATTGAGAATATTCGTGAACGACCGCTGGATCAAGCCCGCGACGCCCTACGGGGCGCCCGCCCTGGATTTCATCCGCGGCGAGCTGGGGCTCACCGGAACCAAGGAAGGCTGCCGCGAGGGCGACTGCGGAGCCTGCGCCGTCCTCGTCGGAGAGGCGCCGATGGCCGCGGCGCCGGAGCCAATGGTGACGTCGCCGGCGGTGACGAGATACAGGGCCGTGCCCTCCTGCCTCCTCGCGCTCGGCGATCTCGACGGGAAACATCTCATAACGATCGAGGGACTGGCCGCGGGCGCCACGGCTAATGACGTGGCGAGCGACGCTGCAACAAGCGCGGCGAGCGACGGACTCACGCCCGTGATGCGCGCCTTCCTCGAGGAGAACGCGAGCCAGTGCGGCTTCTGCTCGCCGGGCTTCGTGATCGCGCTGACCTCCTGGCTCGCCGCGCCGGGCAAGCCCGACATCGCGGGGGCCATGACCGCCGTGGACGGCAACCTCTGCCGCTGCACGGGATATGGCGCCATACGGCGCGCCGCCGAGCGGCTGGTCGATGAGTTCGCCGATTTGCCGCAGGGGGAGGCGGCGCGCCTCGGGGCCCTCGTGAAACGCGGCGTCCTGCCAGCCTCGGCGCTCCAATACGCGGCCGAAGCGGGACAGCGCCCAAAGGGGCCGCGCCCGCTCGAGCCCCGCGCCGCCGAAACCGCCGCAGCGCCGCGACCCGTCACCGCCCTGGGCGGCGGCACCGACTTCTACGTCCGGACGCCCGACCCCGCGGGCGATTTCCAGCCCCTCCTCCTCCGCTCGGCGACGGGCTTTTCGGGAATCGCGGCCGTCGAGAGAAACGGCCTCTCCTGGCTGCGGGCGGGAGCGGCCACGACGGCGGGCGATTTCTTCGCCTCGCCCCTCGTCCGCCGCGCCGCGCCCGGGATCGGCGCCTTCGAGTGCGACTTCGCGAGCACCCTCATCCGGAACATGGCCACCCTGGGCGGCAACATCGCCAACGCCTCCCCGGTGGGCGACCTCACCTCCATGCTGATAGGACTGGGCGCCGTGCTTGAGCTGGCGGCGCCTTCCGCGGGGAG
>JAJTBU010000195.1 GCA_021286735.1 bacterium | reverse complement strand
AGAACTGGACCTTGAGCTACTTCGAGGCGGTCAATTTCGGCGCCTGGCTGGGCGACGCCAAGAAGCAGGCGAAGATTTCCGCCCGCATCGTGGCGGAGGCCGAGCGTCTCGGCGTCAAGGAAGTGGTCGTCGTCGAGTGCGGCACCGCGACCCGCGTGCTCAAGTTCCAGGCGGGGCGGCATTCGTTCAAGGTACTCTCCATCGTCGAGCTGATCGACCGCTACCTGGCCGAGGGGAGGATCAAGCTGAAGCCCGGCACCATCGCGGGCAGGCTCACCTACCACGACCCCTGCCAGCTCGCGCGCAACTCGGGCGTGATCGAGGAGCCGCGGCGCGTGATCGCGGCCCTGGGCGCCGACTTCGTCGAGCTGACGCCCACCCGCGAGGACAACTGGTGCTGCGGGGGCGGAGGCGGGCTCATCTCCCTGGGCGAGCACGAGTTCCGGATGAAGTCGGGGAAGGTCAAGGCTGAACAGGTCGCCGCGGCCAAGGCCGCTACCATCTGCACCGCCTGCGAGAACTGCCACACCCAGCTCACCGAGCTGAACGAGCACTACGGCCTTGGCATGGAAGTCGCCTCGCTGACGAACCTCGTCGCCCACGCGCTGGAGACCGGGCGGTAGCCTATCTCCGCCGCGGCGCATGGTGCAAAAAAAATAGGGAAGGCCGATGCCTTCCCTATTTTTTTGCGCCTGAAATCAAGCTTTCCAGCCCAGCGCCTCGGTCAGGGCGAGGATGAGGGGGCCGACGCCCTTGTAGTCGTCGGATACGATGGGCTCGCCGATGTAGTAGGCGTAGGAGCCGTCGCGGTAGGGGTTCCCGCCCAGGCCCGCCACCTTGCAGATGCCGTTGACGTGGAGCCTGCCGGAGGCGTCCGCCGACACGAAGCGCCAGGCAAGCCCCTCCAGGGCCTTGTCGGCGCGGGCGGCGAAGCGCCCCGGCTCCAGATAGCCGCGCCTCATCCCCTTGAAGAGCGCGCAGGCGAACATCGCCGAGGCCGATTCCTCGAGGTAGTTGCCAGCCTTGCCGGGCGCGTCGAGAATCTGGTGCCAGAGGCCGGACTCGTTCTGGACGGCGGCCACCGAGGCCATCAGGTCGCGGAACATGGCCACGACGGCCCGGTGATCAGGATCGGATTCCGGCAGCCAGTCCAGGATATCGGCGAGGGCCATGGCGAGCCAGCCGACGGCGCGGCCCCAGAAGTGGGGGGAGAGCCCCGTCTCGAGGTTGGCCCAGCGCTGGCGCCGGGATTCGTCCCAGCCGTGGTAGTAGAGCCCTGTGGCTCCGTCGCGCATGCGGTCGCGGGCGTGGAAGAGCTGGGCGCAGAGGTCGCGGAAGAGTTCCTGGTGGCTGAACTCGGCCGCGTAACGGGCGTAGAAGGGCCCGAACATGTAGAGTCCGTCCAGCCAGACCTGGTCGGGATAGATTTTCTTGTGCCAGAAGGAGCCCGAGGGCGTGCGGGGATGCGTGGCCAGCTGCCCCATCAGGGCGCCCAGCGCCTTTTCGTAGGCGGGCTTGCCCGTGTCCTTCCAGAGCTCGAAGACCACCTTGCCGGCGTTGATCTGGTCGAGGTTGTACTCGTCGCGGGCGTAGCCGCGGATGGCCCCGTCGCCCCCGACGAGGACATCGGCCAGCTCGCGGACGCGGTTGTCCCAGCGGTGGGCGAAATGGCGCTTGGAGGCCGTCAGGATCGCGTGGAGGATCAGTCCGTTCTCGTAGTTCCAGCGCACCGTCGCGGGGCGGCAGTCCTCGAGGGCCGATTCGACGATGCCCTCGAGCAGGGTTTTGTAATGCTGGTGCTGCGTTTCGTTCATTGTTCTTCCCGGAGAGGGCGCGGCGGACGCGCTCCAAAAAGGGCCCCGGGAATCCGCTTCGGGCGAAGCGGATTCCCGGGGCCCGCCGTGGGCCAGGGGCGGGAGGCGCGCCTCCCGAGGGAAGCGCGCCTCCCGTCTACGTCTACTTTAGGTAGCCGCCATCGTCCATCTGGGCGTCGGCGGCCTTTTCCCAGGCGGCCGCGCCGAGCTTGTCCATCTGGGCGATGAAGGCGTCCCAGTTCTCCTTGGTCAGCGGCTTTTTGCCGAGGGCGAATTCCTGCACGCCCTGGTTGATGTAGCGCTTCAGGTCGGCGTTGTTCGGGGAGGGGGCGATGGTGCCCATGCCCGTCACGTTGATCCAGGGGAAGGACTGGAAGGACTTCAGGTAGCCGAGGGGGCCGATCTTGCGGCCGTTGGCGGTGGTGTAGTAGGGATATCGGGCGTTGAGCTCGAGGGTGCTGTTGTAGAAGACCATGTTGCGGAGCTGCGTGACCGTCTGGCCCTTGGGAGAGGAGAACTTGGTGTCGGCGGGCACGTTCTTCTCGGTGATGTCGCCGTTGGCGTCCAGCGAGGAGCTTGTAGCCCTCGTCGGTGGCCATCCAGTTCAGGAGGGTCGCGATCGCTTCCTTCTTGCCCGCCTTGATCGCCTTGGGGGAGACGGCGTAGATCCTGTAGTTCGCGTCCATGACGCCGGTGGCGGCCAGGCCCTTCGGACCCTTGGGCGGGGGAAGAGCGACCCACTCGCCGTTCGGGAAGTTTTTGTCGAAGGGCGCGTAGTTGGCCTGGGCGGCGAGGGCCGCGTTCTGCTCCCTCATGACGCCGAACTTGCCCTGCTTCCACGCGGCGCGGAAATCGTCCTTCTTGAGGCTGGGCCAGTCGGGGTCGATCACCTTGTTCTCGACCAGCTTGTTGACGAACTTGAGGGCTTCAAGGAAATCCGGCCTCTTGACGTTGAGGCCGAAGTTCTTCTCGGTCATGTTCCAGGTGCCGGCGACGCCGAAGGCGGCCATGATGGGTTCGAAGCGCCTGCCGAGGTACTGCTCCTGGTCGAAGTATTCGACGAAGGCGCCGTAGCCGTAGGTGTCGTCCTTGCCGTTGCCGTCGGGGTCCTTGAAGGTGAAGGCGTAGCAGACGTTGTAGAGCTCGTCGAGGGTGGTCGGCATCTTGAGGCCGAGCTTGGCGAGCCAGTCCTTGCGGATCACGAGGCCCTCGTTCTTCTGCAGCGAGCCGGGGAAGGCGAAACCGTAGCTCTTGCCCTTGATCGTGGAGAAGGCGATGGAGTCGGCGTCGAAGTAGTTCTCGAGCCTGGCGGGCATGAGCGGGTACATGTCGTCCACCGGCGCGGCGAGCCCCTGCTTGATCAGGGTCTGCCAGGGATCGCGGCGGACCATGAAGAGGTCGGGGAGCTGGTTGGCGGCGGCGGCCGCGAGGACCTTGACGTCCTGGTCGTTCTCGTTGGAGGGCTCGGCCGTGATCTTGAGCTCGATGCCGAACTTGTCCTTGAGGATCTTGTAGACGACCCAGTCGTCGGGAGGCGGTCCCGCCTCGGTGATGGCGGCGCCATACCACATCTCGATGGTGACGGGCTTCTTGGCCCCTTGGGCGAATACCGATCCGATGCACGCGAGGGCGAGAACCAGCGTGACCGCGATCTTGATGGTCCGTTTCATGAAAACCTCCTTGAACTATTCAAAGAACTATTCAAAAAAGGGGCTCAGTCGCCCCGAGTGTCACCCTTTCACGCTCCCGAGCATCGTGCCTTTGACGAAGTATTTCTGGATGAAAGGATAGGCGGCGAGCATCGGAATGGCGGCCAGGAAGACGCTGGCCGCCTTTATCGCGGCGATCGGCGCCTCGCCGAAGGCGTTCACCTCCACGTACTCGTTCATGCCGGAGGAGAGCAGGATGTTCCTCAGCAGGATGGGCAGGGGCTGGAGGTTGTTGTTGTTGATGTAGAGCATGGCGTTGAAGAAGTCGTTCCAGTAGTGGACGCCGTAGTACAGGCCGATCGTCAGCAGGATGGGCTTGGACAGCGGCATGACGATCCGCATCAGCACGGTGAGTTCCGAGGCGCCGTCGATGCGCGCCGATTCCTTGAGCTCGTCGGGGATGCCCTCGAAGAAGCTCTTCATGATCAGCGTGTTGTAGACGCTGATCGCGCCGGGCAGGAAGACGGCGGCGAGCTTGTCCACCAGCCCCAGCTTCGTCACGAGGAGATAGTTGGGGATGAGGCCCGGGTTGAAGAGGTAGGGGACGATGACGATGCCGTAGAGGAGCTTGCGGCCCGGAAGGCTCTTGATCGAGAGGCCGTAGGCCAGGGGCACCGTGAGGAAGAGGGCGCAGGCGACGCCCTCGATGAAGATCCTGAAGCTGTTGAAGGTGGAGTTGAGAAAAGCCTTGTGGCCGAGGAGGGCCCGGTAAGCCGCCGTCGACCACCTCCAGGGCGGCAGAAACATGCCGTCCAGCGCGGAGCCGATGAAGTCGTTGGGGCGGAAGGAGAGGGTGATGGTGCTCCAGATCGGTATGACCAGGATAAGGAGGATCGCCACCAGGCAGGCGTCCACCACCGCGTGGAATATCTTGTCGGTTCTCGTCAATCGTATGGCGCTCTTCATTCTTGCGTTCCTTGTCAATAAAGCCCGGTGTCGGTGTACTTCTTGATCAGCCGGTTGGATGCGGTGATCAGGATGAGCCCGAACACGCCCTTGAAGAGCCCGACGGCCGTGGCCAGGCCGAAGCGGAACTCGAGGAGGCCCTGGCGGTAGATCCAGGTGTCGATGATGTCGGCGACCGAGTACACCGGGAGCGAGTACAGCATGAATATCTGGTTGAAGCCCGCGTCCAGGATGGTGCCCAGGCGCAGGAGGATGACCATGACGATCACGGGACGGATGGAGGGCAGGGTGATGTGGCGCACCCGCTGCCAGGCGTTGGCGCCCTCGACCGTCGCCGCCTCGAAGAGGGAAGGATCGATGCCCATGAGGGCCGCCAGGAAGATGATCGCGCTCCAGCCCATCTCCTTCCAGGTGTCGGAGAGGAGGACCAGCCAGGGGAAGGCCTTGGTCTCCGTGAGGAAGGAGATCGGCTCGCCTCCGAACAGCTTGATCACGTCATTGACGATGCCGTTCGAGGGGGAGAGGAGGGCCAGGAGGATGGCGTACATGATGACCCAGGAGAGGAAGTGGGGCAGGTATGCCAGGGTCTGGACGGTCTTGCGGAGAACGTAGATCCGGCACTCGTAGAGGGCGACCGCCAGGAAGATGGCGGCGGGGATGGAGAAAACCATTTTCCCGATGCTGTACATCACCGTGTTGCGGATCAGCTCCCAGAAATAGTAGGAACCGACAAAGTCCT
>JAJTBU010000002.1 GCA_021286735.1 bacterium | reverse complement strand
CTTTTTTGCGGGCGCCCTCGAGCGCCCGGCGCGGCCTTACCTGATCGCCCCGAAGGCCAGGAAGGGCAGTGAGATGAAGTTGCCGATCATGCCGCCGATGCTGGACAGGAAGAAGACCAGGAGTATGTGGGTGACCTTGTTCCGATAGAAGCCCTTGACGCTCATCACGTCGTCGGAGAGCCGCTCGAAGTCCTGCACCGTCGGCTTGCGCAGGTAGGCTTCCGCCACGCCGGCGAAGAGCCCGATGCCCACGAAGGGGTTGAGCGTGGCGATCGGGGCCATCAGGAAGGACACCGCGATCGTGCCGGGATGGGCCAGGCAGAGCGCCGAGCCGATCGCCGCCAGGGAGCCGTTCAGGAGGATCCAGCGCAGCATCAGGCTCAGGCTGGCCTCAGTGCCCGAGCGCAGGAAGCCCACCGCGATCAGGGCGACGATGATGGCGGGGACTATCCAGCCGGCCGACTTCGCCAGCCTCGAGGGAGGCGGGACGATGTCGATCGAGGAGACGTCGCCGTCGATCTCGCCGGAATCGAGCTTCTGCAGCCAGCGCTCGATGCCCGCCATATGGCCGGCGCCGACCACGGCCACGACCAGCTCCTCCTTGGCCTCGAATATCTTCGAGGCGAGGTAGCGGTCGCGCTCGTCGATCAGCACTTCCTTGACCGAGGGCAGGTAGTCGGCGAGTTCGTTCATCATCTGCTCGAGCTCGTTCCTGTCCTTGAGCTGCTCAATCTCGGCCTCGGTGAGTTTCTCGTTCGAGAAGGCCGAGCTCACCAGACTGGCCATGAGTTTCGATTTGTTCCAGAAATTGGAGCGCGCCCAGGCCCGCTTCAGCGTCACCTGAACGTCGCGGTCGCAGCAGGACCAGGGAATGCCGGCTTCCTCGGCGGCCTTCACCGCCGCCAGCATCTCCTCGCCCGGCTTGGCGCCGATGCCCGATCCCATGCGCTTCTGGAAGCCCGAGAGGGCCAGGTTCGCCAGGAGGAAGAATCCCTTGCCTTCCTTGAGGACCTTGCCGATGTCGAGGTTTTCCCAGTGCGAGCCCTGGGTCAGCGACTGCATGCGGGTGGAGTCCAGCTCGATGCAGACGCGTCCGGGTTTTTCCTGGCCGATGATGGCCGAGACTTCGGCCACGCTCTCGCGCGAGATATGGGCGGTCCCGATGAGGACGATGGTCCGTCCCGAAAGCGCTATCTTCTTGATGGTGTTCGACATCGCGTATCCTTGGGAGTCAATGGGCGGAATAATACTCTTGTTCCTTCCATCCCGACAAGATGAGCCCCCGGCCTTTCTGCGTCATGGCCGAGCGCACGAAGAGGTGGAGGAGGGGGCGCGCGAAGGATTGCGGGTAGCCGCCGCGCAGCAGGGCTTCGGTCTCCGAGGCGGCGCGCACGATTCGCTCGCAGTCCTCGGCGGAGTAGCGCGACATGGCGGTGCGGAATTTTTTCTGCCCGGTCTTGCTGGTCACCTTTTCCGCGCGGAAAAGCTCGTCGGGCGAGAGGCCCTCGGCAGCGAGGCGCTGCAGCCGCTCCGCCTTGCGGAAGCTCCAGATCAGCGCGGCCATGATCTGCGCAGGCTCGCTCTGCCTGTCGGCCAGGAGGGTGTCCAGCACGCTCAGGGCGACGTCGAGGTCTGCGCCGGCCATGCGGTCGAAGAGGCTGAAGGCATCCTCCTGCCGCGACTTGGACAGGGCGGCCTCGACCTCGTCGGCGCCGAGCCTCGTCCCAGCGGGGTAGCAGGCGGCCAGGGTCAGGCAAGCCGACTCCAGCGCCGAAGTTTCGTTCTCCACCAGCTCGAGGATGGCGTCGACGGCCTCCTGGTCGGCGGAGAGGCGGTCGGCGGCCAGCTTCTCCCTTATCCAGGCCGGCTTCTCGGAATCGCGCAGCTCCCAGAACATTTTCTTGTTGGCCGCGCCGACCGCGACCTCGAGGGGTTTGGCCAGGCCGTAGCCCTCGGTGACCAGGAGGAGCACGGCGTCGTCGGCCGGGTTCTTGAGGTAGATCTCGATCGCCGAGATCGCCGCCTTCGTGGTCAGGGCCTCGGCGCCCCTGTATTCGAGCACGCGCCGGGCCGAGAAGAGCGAGGCGTTCTGCAGCAGCCCGACCAGCTGCTCGGCCGTGACGTCCTGGGCGTAGAGCCGCGAGTATTCTGGCGGCGCGCCGTCCTTCTTGGCCATGGAGCCTATGAGCTCCTTCACGAAGGCTTCGCGCCTTCCGATTTCGGGGCCGGCGAGGAGGTAGGCGGGTGCGGGGGCGGAGGGCGGCATCGGGGTTTCAGTACCTTCTGATGATGGCCTTGAGCTTCCCCAGGATGCGCACGTCCTGGGTGAAGATGGGCGCGTAGTCCGGATTCTCGGCCTGGAGCCGTATGCGGTTGTTCTCGCGGAAGAAGCGCTTCAAGGTGGCCGAGTCCTCGATCAGGGCGGCGACGATCTCGCCGTTCTCGGCGGTGGGGCGCTGCTCGATGATGGCCAGGTCGCCCGATCGGATGCCCGCGTCCCTCATGCTGTCGCCCTGGACGCGGAGCGCGAAGCAGGCGCCCGACCTCGCGTAATCGGCGGGAATCTTCACCGTGCCCGCCCAGCTCTCCTCGGCCAGGATCGGCGCGCCGGCGGCGATGGCGCCCAGAAGGGGTATCTCGGCCACCGAGGAGTCGCTCTCGCGGCGCGACACGACCTCCAGCGCCCGCGACCTGTTCTCCTGGAGCTTGATGAAGCCCTTCTTCTCCAGGGCCTTGATGTGGTCGTAGGCGCCCTTGATGGAGATGGAGAAGGCCTTGGCGGTCTCGCGCACGGTGGGAGGATATGAGTTCTTCTCGATATAGCCGGTGAGAAAGTCCAAGATCTCCTGCTGTCGCGTGGTAAGTTGCTTCATCGCCGAAATACTATCCTTATGTGTAGTATAATCCATCAAACGAGGAGAATTGCAAGGGGAAATTTCGCGAAAAGGGATAATCGGCCCGGAAATACCCTGACGGGGCGCCCGAATCGAGCGCCCCAGGCTCCGCTCAGCCCAGCTCTTCGTTGAAGCCGGACTCGAAGAGGACCTTGATGGCGTCGGCTGCGGCCTGTTCGTCCGTGCCCTCGGCGATGATCTTGATCTTGGAGCCGAAGCTGGCGGCGAGGGTGATTATCCCCATGATCGACTTGGCGTTGATCCTGTTGCCCGATTTCTCGAGGAAGATCCTCGAGGCGAATTTCACCGCCGTCTGCGCGATCAGCGCGGAAGGCCGCGCATGGATACCCGCCCTGTTTTTTATCGTCGTTTCCAGCTCAACCATGGCTTTGCTCCGGTTTTTCAGGATCAGTAGTCGTCGCGGGAGAAGTATAGGGCCCTCGCGTTCTCGCTTTCAAGCCATCTCATGATGTTCTGGTTGAACTCGCGGGCGGAGTGGTAGCCCATCTTCTTGAGGCGCTCGTTCATGGCCGCGGTCTCGACGATGATGGGGATGTTCCTGCCTGGCTTCACGGGGATCTCGAGCTTGGGGACCTTCACGTCGAGGATCTCGGCCGAGAGCTCGTCGATGCCGATGCGGTCGTAGACCTTGTCGGGGTTCCAGTCCTCGAGCTGGCAGACAAGCTGGATCTGCTTCTTGTCGCGGATGGCGCCCACGCCGAAGAGGTGGGTGATGTTGATGATGCCCAGGCCGCGGATCTCCATGTGGTGGCCGATCACCTTGTTGGCGCCCTGGCCCATCAGGATCGATCCGTTGACGCAGCGGATCTCGACCACGTCGTCGGCCACGAGCCGGTGCCCGCGCTCGATCAGCTCGAGGGCCGTCTCGCTCTTGCCGACGCCCGAGTCGCCGACGAGGAGTATGCCGATGCCGAACACCTCGACCAGGACGCCGTGGATCGTGGTCCTCGGCGCGAAGATGTCCGAAATGACGCGGATCACCCTGCTGGAGAATTCGCTGGAGCTGAGGTTCGTGACGAGGATGGGGCAGCCGCCCGCCTCCGCGGCGGCCAGGAATCCCGCCGAGGGCTGCAGGGAGTTGGTGAAGATGCAGCAGGGAATCTGGTAGGAAAAGAGCGTGTTCACCGCCTGGCTCGTGCCCTCGGCCTCGAGCTTCTCCAGGTAGGCCACCTCGCCGCGGCCGAAAATCTGGAGGCGGCTCCAGGCGAAGGACTCGTAGAAGCCGGCGAGGGCCAGGCCCGGCCGGTTGAGATCGGGCACGGTGATCTGGCGCCCAAGGCCCGCCCGGCCCGCCACGCACTTGAGGTTGAGCGAATTCTGTTCCTTGAGGTCCAGGTCGACCAGGTCCAGGACGGTGAAGACCGTCGGTTCGTTTCCTATCACGGAAGCAGTGTACTACGAAGGCTTAGGCGAGGTAAATGCGCCTGAGCGGGGGATGCGGCGCCGAAGTCCAGGCTCTCGGAAAGCCCCTCCTGCTCAGGCGCGCCGCCTTATTTTCGCTCCTGGACCTTTTCCTTCTCCTTCGTCATCTTCTGGTCCAGCTTGTCCATGAGCAGGTCTATGCCCGGATTGACCTCGAAGGAGGTCTCCAGCAGATGGAATTGGGTGCCCCACCGCAGGTTGGCGGTCACTTCGAGCTTGTAGCTTTTCGCGTCCTTGGTGAAGACGAAGAGAAGATCGACGATCATGTCCTTCGCGTACCCGATCCTCTCAAGCCTGTTAGCCAGATACTGCCTGCTCGCCTCGCTGAGATCGAAATGTACGGACCGAACGTCGATATTCATGTGCGCCTCCTGTGGTCGCGCGGCTTGCCCGCCGCCATCAATGCTTCCGGCGGCTGAAGGACGAATCCAGGTCCAGCTCGCCGCGATATTTCGCCACCGTCCGGCGGGCAATCTTGATGCCGCGCCCGGCGAGAATATCCACAATTTCGCGGTCTGAGAGGGCGCCGTCCCCTCCCTTCTCCGCCTCGAGGATCTCCTTGAGGACGGCCTTGACGCCCTCCTTCGAGTGCTGGTCGGCGCTCGAGGCGGTGGAGGGCACGGCGTTGGTGAAGAAGCGCCGCAGCTCCATGATGCCCCACTCGGTCTGGACGTACTTGCCGTTGGCGATCCGCGAGACCGTCGTCTCGTGCACGCCCACCTCCTCGGCCACGTCCTTGAGCGTGAGCGGCTGCATCGCCCGCGGCCCTTCCAGGAAGAAGCGCGGCTGGAACTTCACGATGGCGCGCGCCACCTTGACGAGCGTGGCGTTGCGCTGCTGGATGCTGCCGATGAAGAATTTCGCCTTCTCGATGTTCCCCTTGACGAATGCCTCGACTTCCTTGGCGCCCGCCTTGCGCGAGGAAAGCTCGGCGAAAAAGGGATTGATGCCCAGCACGGGGATGATCTCGTCGTTCAGCTCGATGATGAACTCGTTGTCCTCGACGCGGATGGCCAGGTCGGGGACGACGTAGCGGGTCCGCTCGGTGGAGAAGAGCCTGCCGGGGAAGGGCGAGAGGGTCTTCACATAGGCGAGGATCGCCTCGAACTGGCTTTCCCTGAGCCTGAGCGCCCTGCGGACCTCGGCCTTGCGGCCCTTCTCGAGATCCTCCAGGTGCTCGCGCAGGACTTCGACGGCGCCCTCGGGCGCCTCGGGGTCGAGCATGGCCTGAACGAGGAGGCTCTCCCGGTAGTCGGCCACGCAGGTGCCGCAGGGGTCCAGGGCCCTGACGGCGGCCATGGCCTCGTCGATCGCCTCCCGCGGGCAGCCGGCGCAGAGCTCGTAGGGGTCCGTCGTGTGGAAACCGGCCTCGTCCAGGTTCTGGATGAGCCGCTCGCCGAGCTCGCGCGCGGCGGGGCTCAGGGCCAGCATGCGGAGTTGGGCGAGAAGGTGCTCCTGGAGGGACTCCGGCAGGGCGATGGCGCCCTCGAGGAACTTGCGCTTCGAGTCGTCGTCGGGGGAGGCGCTCGTGTAGCTGAAATCGGCGTTCTCGTCCTCCCAGGAATCGGAAGGGCCGTCCGCCTTGTCTTCGGCATAGGACTCGAGGGAGACTTCGGAATGGTCGTCCAGCACTTCCAGCGCGGGGTTGGCCTCGATCTCGGCCTGGATCTCCTCGGTCAGCTCGGCGACCGGCATGGCGAGTATCTTGATTGACTGCAGCATGCGGGGGTTGAGTTTCTGACGCTGTTCGGCGACCAGGACCGGTCGTTGTGCCTGCACTAAAGTCTCCTCACCCCTAAAATGTAAGGTACAATCCCAGATTGTCAATACAAGCGGGGGCTGTTTCCAGCGCGGCCCCGCGGCGATCCTCCGCGGCTCGCGCCCCCTCGGGGCGTGAGCGTAAAACAACCGTGCTCCCGAAATCGATACGGGAGATTGACGGTTTCCCCAAGTCTTATTACTTTATTCAGGTATCTCCGTTCGAAAACTAGAAATTCCCAAGGTAGGAAGATGTCCAAGCACAAGCACGATTTCAAGGCGCAGGAGGGGCAAGCCGCGCCAGCCGCCGCGGCCGGCGTTCCCGAGTCCGGTCCGGTTCCTCCCCAGGCGGAGGAAGTTTCCGCGGCCGCCGTTTCGCCCGTGCCCGAGGGCGCTCGCGAAAACGCGCGCGAGAACGCGGCCGCCGAGCCCGCGGTTTCAGCGGCCGTCGCCGCCGAACTCGAGTCGGCCAAGGGCGAGATCGCCTCGCTCCGCGCCGAAGTGGCCGAGCTTAACGAAAAATACCTGCGCAAGCTCGCCGACGAGGTCAATTTCCGCAAGCGCATGGCCAGGGAGAAGGAAGAGACGCAGAAATACGCCGTCGCCTCCCTCCTCGGCGACCTCATCCCCATACTGGACGATTTCGACCGCGGCATCTCGTCCTCCGACGTCTCGAAGAGCTTCGACCAGCTCCACGAGGGCGTGGTGATGATCAGGAAACAGTTGTCGCAGATGCTCGAAAATAAGTATGCTTTACAGAGGTTCGAGCCGAAGGGGAAACCCTTCGACCCCAACCGCCACGAGGCCCTCTTTGCGGAACCCTCCGACGTGGAGGAGCCGATGGTCTCGGAGGTCTACCTCCCCGGCTACGCGCTCCACGACAGGGTGCTGAGGACGGCCAAGGTGAGGGTGAGGATCCCCGGCGCCCCGCAGGCGCCAAGCGCGAAGAAAGCGGCGCCCGACGGCGCGGCCGGACAGGCCTGATCTTGAAAGTATTTGGAAGGAGAAAATAATATGGGCAGAATCATAGGCATCGATCTGGGAACTACGAACTCGTGCGTCGCGGTCATGGAAGGCGGCGAGCCGATCGTCATCGCGAACTCCGAGGGGCAGCGCACCACCCCCTCCATCGTCGGCTTCACCTCCAAGGGCGAGCGCGTCGTCGGCCAGCCGGCCAAGAACCAGATGATCACCAACGCCGAGAACACCGTGTTCTCGATCAAGCGCTTCATGGGCCGCCGCTACGCGGAAGTCCAGTCCGAGATCAAGATGGTCCCGTACAAGGTCGCCGACAACGGCAACGACGTCCGCGTCGATATCGCCAGCAAGATGTACAGCCCCCAGGAGATCAGCGCCTTCATCCTCCAGAAGATGAAGAAGACCGCCGAGGACTATCTCGGCGAAGCGGTCACCGAGGCAGTCATCACGGTTCCGGCCTACTTCAACGACTCCCAGCGCCAGGCCACCAAGGACGCCGGCAAGATCGCCGGCCTCGAAGTCAAGCGCATCATCAACGAGCCCACGGCGGCCAGCCTCGCCTACGGCTTCAACAAGGACCAGAAGAAGGAGCGCACCATCGCCGTGTACGACCTCGGCGGCGGCACCTTCGATATCTCCATCCTCGAGCTGGGCGAGGGCGTGTTTGAGGTCAAGTCCACGAACGGCGACACCCACTTGGGCGGCGACGACTTCGACGTCATCATCACCAAGTGGCTCGTGGACGAGTTCAAGCGCGACACGGGCATCGACCTGTCCCAGGACCGCATGGCCCTGCAGCGCCTGAGGGAAGCGGCCGAGAAGGCCAAGATCGAGCTGTCCAACGTGCAGCAGGCGGAGATCAACCTGCCCTTCATCACCGCCGACGCCTCGGGGCCCAAGCATCTGCAGAAGTCCCTCACCAGGGCCAGGTTCGAGCAGATGTGCGCCGACCTCTTCGAGCGCACCAGGGAGCCCTGCCGCAAGGCGATCGCCGACGCCGGCCTCACGGTCGAGCAGATCGACGAGGTCATCCTCGTCGGCGGCTCCACCAGGACCCCCAAGGTCAAGCAGGTCGTCATGGGCGTCAACCCGGACGAGGCGGTCGCCGTCGGCGCCGCCATCCAGGGCGGCATCCTCGGCGGCGACGTCAAGGACGTCCTCCTCCTCGACGTCACCCCGCTCTCGCTCGGCATCGAGACGTTGGGCAGCGTTTTCACGCGCCTGATCCCGCGCAACACCACGATCCCCTGCCGCAAGAGCCAGATCTTCTCCACGGCCGCCGACGGCCAGACCGCCGTCTCCATCCACGTCCTCCAGGGCGAGCGCGAGATGGCGGCGCAGAACAGGACGCTCGGCCGCTTCGACCTCGTGGGCCTGCCGCCCGCGCCGCGCGGCATCCCGCAGATCGAGGTGACCTTCGACATCGACGCGAACGGCATCGTCCACGTCTCCGCCAAGGACCTCGGCACGGGCAAGGAGCAGAAGATCCGCATCGAGTCCTCCTCCGGCCTGAACGAGGCCGATATCGAAAAGATGGTGCGCGAGGGCGAGGCCCACGCCGAAGAGGACAAGAAGGAGCGCGAGCGGGTCGACGCCAAGAACGAGGCGGACGCCCTCTGCTACCAGACCGAGAAGGCCCTCAAGGACTACGGCGACAAGGTGGGCCCCGGCGACAAGCAGACCATCGAGACCGCCATGAAGGATCTCAAGAAGGCCATGGAAGGCTCCGACCTCGAGGCCATCAAGCAGAAGACCGAGGCGCTCAAGCAGGCCTCCTACAAGCTCTCCGAGGAGATCTACAAGGCCGCCCAGTCCCAGCAGGGTTCCCAGGGCGGCGGCCAGCAGGGGCCCGGGCCGGGCTTCGGCGGCCAGGCTGGAGGCGCCGAGCCCTCCGACGGCGGCACCAAGAGCGCGGACGATGTCGACTACAAGGTGGTCGACGACGAGGACAAGAAATAGAACGACGTACGTGGCGCTCCTCGGAGCGCCACGCTTTTGTCCGCGCAGGCGGGGTGAAAACCGCGCGGCGCGGCCGGCCGGCGGACGATTGCGCCGGTCGGACAGGCGCCTGACTCCGGCCCCGTGCCGGAGAGGCGCCTCAATTCTTTTAGGGCGAGGGTAAGGGAAAGTGGCGAAGCGAGATTACTACGAGGTCCTTGGCGTCCAGCGCGACGCGACCAAGGACGACATCAAGCGCGCGTACAGAAAGCTAGCCATTCAATATCACCCCGACAAGCATCCGGGCGACAAGGCGGCCGAGGAGAAGTTCAAGGAAGCGACCGAAGCCTACGAGGTTCTAGGCGACGACCAGAAGAGGCAGGCTTTCGATCAGTTCGGCTTCGCCGGCGTCGAGGGCATGGGCGGCGGCCAGCAGGACACCACCATATTCCGCGACTTCGAGGACATCTTCGGCGGCTTCGGCGATTTTTCATCGATTTTCGGTTCGATCTTCGGCAACCAGGGCGGCTTCGGCGGCGATCGCCGTGGCTCGGGCTCCGACAGGCCGCGCCGCGGATCCAACCTCCGCTACGATATCGAGCTGCCCTTCGAGAAGGCCATCTACGGCACCACGGTGGAGATCGCCTATTCCAAGGACGACACCTGCAAGACCTGCGGCGGATCGGGCTCCTTGGACGGCTCGGGCCGCAAAGTCTGCGGCACTTGCAAGGGTTCCGGCCAGATCAGGCGGAGTTCGGGCTTCTTCTCCATCTCGCAGCCCTGCCCGACCTGCAACGGCGAAGGCTCCGTGATAGAGAAACCCTGCCGCGACTGCTCGGGCACGGGAATCTCGAAAAAGAAACAGAAGATCAAGGTTACGATTCCGCCCGGGGTGGACGACGGCAAGCGCGTGACCATCCCCGGCCAGGGCGACGCGGGACCCAACGCGGGCGCGCCGGGCGACCTCTATGTGTTCATCCACGTGCGCAGCCACGAGTTCTTCGAACGCCACGAGCAGGATCTCTACTGCGCGGTGCGCATCGATCTGGCGACGGCGGCCTTGGGCGGCGACGTCGCCATCAACACGCTGGACGGCAAGAGGGTCAAGATGGCCATTCCCGCCGGAACCCAGCACGGCAAGCTCCTCCGCGTCAAGGAAGAGGGTGTGCCGAGCTCCAGCGGCCGCAAGGGCGACCTCTACGTCAAGGTGCTCGTGCAGGTGCCGCAGCGCCTGTCCCGCCGCGGCCGCGAGCTCCTGGAGGAGCTGCGCGGCGTCGAAGGCGAGAATCTCGAGCCCCAGGCCGTCAAGCTCTCCGAGGTGGCGAGTTCCTGAGGCCCGGGGCCGGCGCGCCTCAGGGCATGATCGAGACGACCTTATAGCCCGCGTCCGCCACGGCGGCGCGCAGGGCTTGGTCGCTGAGGGCCTCGCCCTCGACCATGGCCGAGCGTTCCATGAGGTCGACCTTGGCCGACGTCACGCCGGGAACATCCTCGAGGGCGGACTGGACATGCATCACGCAGTGGCCGCAGGACATTCCCTCGATCTTCAAAAGCTTTCTCATAAAAACTCCTTCTCATCTTGAACTATAAGAAATTATCGACACAGTGCAAGATTCATGTTTTGACGGCGCGGGCCGGGCGGAATCGCCTGAGCCTGAGCGCGTTGGAGACCACCGACACAGAGCTCATCGACATGGCGGCGGCGGCGATCATCGGCGAGAGCAGGGGGCCGCCGAAGGCGTGGAGGACGCCGGCGGCCACGGGGATGCCCAGGACGTTGTAGCCGAAGGCCCAGAACAGGTTCTGCTTTATGTTCCTGATCACGTGGCGCGAAAGGTCGAGCGCCGCGGCCACGTCGGTGAGGTCGCCGCGCATGAGGACGATGCCGGCGCTCTCGATGGCCACATCGGTGCCCGAGCCGATGGCGATTCCGACGTCGGCCTGGGCGAGGGCGGGGGCGTCGTTGATGCCGTCGCCTACCATGGCCACGACGGCGCCGGTCTTCTGGAAGGCGGCGACCTCGGCCGCCTTGTCGCTCGGCAGCACTTCGGCGAGGACGCGGTCGATGCCGACCTCGCGGGCGATGGCCTCGGCCGTGGGCCGGGAGTCGCCGGTGATCATCGCCGTCGCGATGCCCATGGCCTTGAGGCGGGCGATGGCGGCGGCGCTGCTCGGCTTGACCACGTCGGCGACGGCGATGAGGCCGAGGAGGCGGCCGCCCGCCGCGGCGTACATGGGGGTCTTGCCGGCGCCGGAGAGGCGGGCGGCCGCGCCGTCGAGGGCTCTGGCATCCACGCCCCGCTCGGCCATCAGCCTGGCGTTGCCGAGGAGGAAGGCCTCCCCCGCGACCAGCGCCTCGATGCCGCGGCCGGGCAGGGCCTGGAAACGCTCCACTGCGGGGAGCGCGAGGCCCCGGTCGGCCGCGGCCGCCACCACCGCCTCGCCCAGCGGGTGCTCCGAGGCCTTCTCGGCCGCGGCGGCCAGCGCGAGGAGCCTGGACTCGTCCACGCCCTCGGCGGGGACCAAGTCCGTCATGACCGGCTTGCCCTCGGTGATGGTGCCCGTCTTGTCGAAAACCACGACCTTGGCCTTGTGCGCTGTCTCCAGCGCCTCGCCCGACTTGAAGAGAATGCCCATCTCGGCGCCGGCGCCCGTGCCGACCATGATGGCGGTCGGCGTCGCGAGGCCAAGGGCGCAGGGGCAGGCGATGGTCAGCACCGCCACGAAGATCGTCAGCGCGAACACCGCCGTCTGCCCGGAGAGGAGCCAGGCCGCGGCCGAAACCACCGCGATCGCGAAGACCGCCGGCACGAAGATGCCCGAAACCGTATCCGCGAGCCGGGCGATGGGCGCCTTCGAGCCCTGCGCCTCCTCAACCAGCGCTATGATGCGCGCCAGGGCCGTGTCGGCGCCGACGCGCTCGGCGCGGAAGGTCAGCGCCCCGTTCTTGTTGATGGTGCCGCCCGTCAGCGCCGAGCCCGGCGCCTTGTCGACGGGCAGGCTCTCGCCGGTCAGCATGGATTCGTCGACGGCGCCCTCGCCGGAGAGCACCGAGCCGTCCACCGGCACGCGCTCCCCGGGGCGCACGAGGATGACGTCGCCGACCTGGACATCGTCGATCGGCGTCTCCACCTCGATGCCGTCGCGGAGCACGGCAGCGGTCTTGGGCCTCAGGCCCATCAGTTTCTTTATCGAGTCCGAGGTTCGGCCCTTGCTGATCGCCTCGAGCGTCTTGCCCAAGAGGATCAGGGTGATGATCATGCCCACCGTCTCGAAATAGAGGGCGTTCGTGGCGGCGTGGTCGCCCCCGAGTATCCGCGCCACCGAGTGGAGGCTGTAGAGCATCGCGGCGCTCGTTCCCATGGCGATGAGGCTGTCCATGTTCGGCGCGCCGTGGAAAAGCGACCGGAATCCGACCGCATAGAAGCGCCAACCCGCCGCGACGGAGGGCAGGGCGAGGGCGAGCTGGATGAGGGCGAAGAGGACGGGGTGCTCCATCGGGTGGAGGGCGGCCGGCAGGGGCCAGCCCAGCATGTGTCCCATGGCGATATAGAGGAGGGGAAGCGAGAAGGCGGCCGATACGGCGAGCTTCGCCTTCATGCTCCGAATCTCCCTCTCCTTGGCGGCTTGGTGCTCGTCGTCGGGGTTTGCGGACGCTGTCATTCCTGGCGCGGCGGCGCCGCCGGCGGCCCCAGCCCCTGTCGCCCTGGCTTTCTGCGCCGCCGGAGCCGCCCGCTCCACGGCCTCGTAGCCCGCCTTCTTCACGGCAGCCTTTATGTCGTCGAGGTTCGCCGCGGCGTCGTCGAAGCTCACCTTGAGCGTCTCGGTCGCGAGGTTCACCGAGGCCTCCGCCACGCCGGCCACCTTTCGCACCGCCCGCTCGTTGGCGGCGGCGCAGGACGCGCAGGTCATGCCCCGCAGCTCGAGCGTTTCAGTCTTGATCATCGTCAGTCTCCTAAGTAGCGCTCCAGGATCATCGCGATCTCCTCGATCTTCTCCTGGCCCTTGTCGGTGTTAACGGCGTCCTTCACGCAGGTGTCGATGTGCTGCCGGAGGACGACGAGGTTCGCCTTCTTGAGCAGGGCCGCCGCCGCCAGGACCTGCTTGGACACGTCGATGCAGTAGCGGTCTTCGTCGATCATCCTCATGGCGGCGTCCACCTGCCCGCGGGCGGTCTTCAAAAGCGTGAGCGCCTTTTGGCTCTCGGCGCTGCAGTGGTTCATGGTAGGGCTCCTCTCGGTTTCTTGGCTGTTCATGCTATCCTTATCCCTACCCTGGTGGGGTGGGGTAAGAACTTTCGTGGTGAATATACAACTATCCTCGCCGCGCGGCAAGGGGGGCAATGCAGCGTCCGCGCACTAGGACAACTTCCCCGCGCGGAGGTATGCTCATCCGGAGGAGTGTTCGAAGCATGGTTGTTGGTTCCGCCGGGCGCCGCGCCGCCTATCTGTACCTTTCCCTCACGACGGCCATATGGGGAAGTCTCTACGTCGTAACGAAGATCGCGCTGGAGACGATCCCGCCCGTCACCCTGCTCTTCCTGCGCTACGCGGTCGCCTCGGCCTCGCTCTACGCCATGGCGCGCGCCGGCCGGAAGAGCCTGCGGATCGAGCGGGCGGACCGCGGCGCCTTCCTCTTCATCGGCGCGGTGGGGTATTTCCTCGCGGTCGCGGCGAACATCCTCGGCACCAAGTACGCGGGGGCGTCGACCGCCTCCCTGATCAACGCGACGAACCCTGTCTTCATCACGCTCTTCGCGGTGCTCTTCGCCGGCGAAAAATTCACTTTGAGCAAGGCGGTGGCCACTGCGGCGAGCCTGGCCGGGACCTACGTGGTCCTCGGCGGGGCGGGGAATCCGGGCACGGCCCTCGGCGTGGCCTTCTCCTTCGTCTCCGTGCTGATATGGGCCTTCGTCTCGGTGTACGTGCGGGGGATCATGCGCCGATACGATCCGCTCTCCGTCACGGCCCTGGCGGTCTTCATCGCGACCGCTTGCGCCCTGCCCGCGGCGGGCGTGGAACTCGCGCTGGTCCCGCACGGCGGGCTTTTCTCGGCGACGAACCTGCTCTGTGTGCTCTATCTGGGGAGCCTGGCCACGGCGCTGCCGAATTTCCTCTGGAACAAGGGGCTCTCCCTCATAGAAGCGAGCACCTGCTCGCTCTTCTACCCGATCCAGCCTGTCGTGGCGGCCGCGATGGGCGCCCTCGCGCTGGGCGAGAAGCTCGACTTGGGCTTCGCGGTCGGCGCGGCCCTCATCGTCGGCGGCATCGTCTACGCCGTGCTGGCCGAGCGGCGGCGCGCGGCCTGAGCCCCCGCGCGGGCTCCCGCTAGGCGGGCAGCCATCCTATAAACCGCACGGCGACGCCCAGGAGCAGCAGCGCGGCGATCTCGCCCAACTCCACGGCGGCGCCCAACGCGTCGCCGGTGAAGCCGCCGACTTTGGCGGAATAGAGCTTCGAGACGAAGAGGGCCGCGCCGAAGCCCGAGGCGAGGGCCGAGGCGATGGCGAGGGCGGGGAGGAGCCAGCCGCCGGCGGCCGCGCTCCAGGCGAGGGCGGGGAGGAAGGCGAGCGCCGCTCCCGCCGCGACGCGTTTTTTAGAGAAGCCTCCCATGAGGGCGCCGAGGCCGGTGGGCTTGGCTGGTTTCGCGGCGAGGGGCACGAGGGCGCAGGCGAGCCTGCCAGCCGCCGGCGCCGCCAGAAGGCCGGCGACGAGAGCCGAGAAGAGGACGCCGCCCTCGGCGAGCACTGCAATCGCCCCCGCGCGCAGGCCGAGCGCCAGGGCGCCGCAGAAGAAGCCGTAGGTGCCGACGCGCGGGTCCTTGAGTATCTCGAGGCGGCGCTCGGGCGGGGCGGCGGGGAGCATGGCGTCGGCGGTGTCTACGAGGCCGTCGAAGTGGAAGAGGTTGAAGCAGAAGTACTGGACCGCGATCGAAGCCGCGGCGGCCAGCGCGAGGTTTCCCGACAGCGCCAGCCCCGCGGCGAAGCCACCTATCGCCGCGATGGAGACGATGGGCGATATCGCGGGGATCCAGAAATCGGCGCGCGAGAAGTCGGCCTCGAAGGCGCGCTTCACCGGAACGCGCGACATGAGCGTGAAGACCGTCAGGAACCTGTCCGCGCCCTGCTTGTTTTTCATCGCAGCCACCTTTCGAGGCAATCGTAGGAAGCGCGCGTCCTTTCGAGCGAGAAGGTCTCGAGGACGACGCGCCAGTTCCGCGCCGCCGCCTCGGCGGCGACCGCGGGAAGCCATAAATCTTCGGCGCCGAGGGGGAAGTGGTCTTTGCCTCCGCGCGCCGCGTGCAAGTGCAGCTCGGCGATTGACGTTGCGCGATTTTGAATCCACGCCGCCGGGTCGGCGCCGTCCAGGGCGAGGCGCCCCGTGTCGGCGCAGATTGCCGGCGCGCGCCGAGCGCGGGAAAGGCGCTCCAGCCCGCGCGCGAACGCCGAGGCTCCCGTGTACTCCATCGCGAACCTTGCCTCGCCATATAAATCGCACAACTTTTCGACGGTCCGCGCCCATTCCTCGATGCCGCCGATCGCGCCGCTTCCGGCGTCGCCCGCGCCGGCCTCGGCGGAATAGGGGTGGAAGACGTAGAGGCCGACGAAAGCTTCCGTCTCGGCGACGAGGTCGAGCGCCTCAGGGCTCAAGGGGTCGGGCAGATGCAGGCTGAAGGAGAAGCGGTCAACGCAGGCGGCGATCCGATCGCGCTCGGCGGCGAAATCGCGGCGCGCCTCCCTGTCGTACGAGAAAAAGAGAAGCTCCACGCCCCTTACCCAGTCGATGTCGGCCAACGCGTCGAGGTTCTCGAGCCAGGTGCCGGGAACCTGCCAGGAGGGCGCCGCTATCGTCATCGCGCCGGTCCGGGCGGGCCCTTCACCGCGAGGGGGATCCCCGCGACCATCAGGACGACGCGGTCGCAGGCGGATGCGAGGCGCGCGTTGACCAGCCCGAGCAGGTCGCCGTAGCGGCGCGACAGGGGATCGGCGGGGATGAAGCCCCAGCCTATCTCGTTCGTCACGATGACGATGTCGCGCGGCAGCCTTTCGATGAATTCCGTGACCGCGCCTTCCACCTGCGCCTCGCGGCCGTAGTAGAGCATGTTGTTGAGCCAGAGCGGCACACAGTCGAGGAGCATGCGCTCGCACAACTTGTCCTGGATCGCGAGCGGCTCCTCGACGGTCGTGAAGCGGCCCGCGCGATCCTCGCAATGCCTCGCGATGCGCGCTTTCATCTCGTCGTCGAAGGCCTCGGCGGTGGCGAGGAAAAAGCGGGGCTCGGCGAACTCCTCGGCGAGGACGAGGGCGTAGCCCGACTTCCCCGACTTGACGCCGCCGGTTACGAGGGTCCTCATGCCCGCTTCCCTTCCTTGATCCTGGAGAATCGCAGCGCCGACCAGTCCTCGTCGACGGCGATGTTGCGGCAAGGCGCGAAACCCATCTCGGCCAGGAGGGGCCAGAGCTTGTCGCGGTTGATGTCGGACGCGTAGCGCTTCGAGGTCTGCTTGGGAAAGGCGACCCAGAAGACGGCGTCCGGCGCCAGCCGGCCTATCGCGGGGGCGACGATGGAGGCGACCTCGGCCGCGCTCCTGGCGAAAACGAGAAGGAAGGAGGCGCCGTCTTCCCGGAGCGCCTCGGATACGGGAGCTTCGCGCTTCCAACCCTCGGCGATCGGGGCGAATTCGTCCGGCGCGTTGAGCGCCACTATCATCCCGCCCTTGTAATTGAGCTTTTTGAGAAGCGCGTCCATAGGCACCTCCCTTAGGCGCGGTAGGCGTCGGTGCCGCTCACCGCAAGCACTTCGCCGAAGTAGGCGCGGTGAAAATCCTTCTTGGGATAGTTGTCCATGATCTCCGGCTCGAGGAAGTGCGAGGGATCGAGATCCTGCCAGTACATCTTGCGGCACTCGACGATGAGTTCGGCCTCGTCGAAGCCCGGCGTCGCCACGCGAGTCGATGGAACCGGCGTGAGCCCCGACTCGGCGATCTTGTCTCCGTTGCGGCCGGACTTCGCGCCGAGGAGAGACAGGGCTTTCTTGCGGCTCTCGGGGAAGACGCAGAGCGTGAAGGCGTCGCCGGCCTCGAGGAAAGTCATCGTATGGCGGGTTGGGCGCACGACGACTTGAAAAAAGGTCTTGTTCCAGATCTGGCCGACGCTTCCCCAGGAGATCGTCATCGAATTGAAGGCGCCGGGCGAGAAGGCGCCGGCGGTGAGCAGCATCCAGCGCTTGGCGATGATGGACTGATCGAAGCGGAAATCCTCGAGCGAGATCGGTGAACGTTCCATGGCGGCGGCCCCCTGCGTGTGGTCTTGTCCAAAGAGTAGCGCTTCCGCGCCGCCATGGTCAACCTTGGACCCGCGCCGCGCTCGACTGGGTGCGGCCGCGCCGCGCTCCCGTCAGAATCCCGCGTCTTCCTTGAGGAGGATGACCTTGACGCGGCCGGGCTGGATCTCGCGGTTGAAGATCAGCACTTTCGAAGGATAGGTGCTGAAGCTCTCGGGCAGGCCGTAGGCTTTGCGCGCGCGGACGCTTTCCCTGGGCACGACGTGTTCGACCAGGCGGTTCCAAGCCTCGTCCAAGTTCTTGACGATCTTTTTCGTGCTTACGACGAAAATAGCGGTGCCGGCGCCGTAGGCGTAGGCGGGAAGCTGGCTGCCGGTGAGCGACGCCACGAGGAACTTGCCGTCCTCCGTGAGCGCGTGGACGGAGCCGACGGACACGTCGGGGGCGGCGCCCAGCTTGCGCATCTCGCGGCCCTGGGTGGCGCCGTTCATGGCGCCCAGGGAGGCGCGGACCGAGGCGTAGCCGCCCGATCCGTTGAGCGTCGCCGAGAGGCCGATCGAATCGACCGTCGCCGAGACCATGGTGAAAACTTCGGCGCCCGCGGGGATCCATTCGAGGGCCTTGGCCTTTGCGGCCGCGGCGTTCTCGACGATCGCCACCTCGAAACCATTGGCCGCGAGGGCTGCGGCGGCTCTCTCGACGCTCGCGTCTGAGGCCAGTTCGTTCCATTTATTTTCCATAGTGTCGCTCCTGCAATCAAATGATGAACATAATATATAAAAATAAATATATAAAAGCAAAGCGATAAAAGCCCGCCGCGACTCGGGGGCTCGCGCGCGGGAGCGGGGCCGCGTGACTCGGGTCGCCCTTCGGCCTTATACTGGTGCCGCGGCCGCCGCGGCTCGATGCGCGGTCCGCGAGGACGAAAGCGATGATCAGCGATACCAGCGCCATCTATCAGATATTCCCGCGAAACTTTACGCCCGAGGGCACCTTCGCCGCCGCCATCCCGCGGCTCGCGGGAATAGCCGCCCTGGGCTGCGACTGGATCTACCTGACCCCCATCCACCCGATCGGCGTGACCGCCCGCAAGGGCGGCATGGGGAGCCCCTACGCCATCGCCGACTACAAGGCGGTCGATCCCGCGCTGGGGACGATCGAGGATTTTCGCGCCTTCCTGGCCGCGGCGCACGGGCTCGGCCTCAAGGTGATGATGGACGTGGTCTACAACCACGCGGCGCCCGATTCGGTCCTGGCCCGCGAGCATCCCGAATGGTTCATGCTGGAGGGGCTGGGGCCGGCCTCCGCCCGGGGCGAGCTCGAGGCGCCGCCCGCGGGAGCGCGCCTGGGACGCAAGTGCGCGGACTGGTCGGACGTTGTCGATTTCGACTATTCGTCGTCGCCAGAGCTCTGGATGGAGCTGATCTCGACGCTGCGGCAGTGGCGCGACGAGGGCGTGGACGGCTTCCGCTGCGACGTGGCCTCCCTCGTGCCGGTGGACTTCTGGAAGCAGGCGCGCCAGCGCGTGAACCAGTACGACCCGGGGCTCCGGAGCGAGCGCCATCCCCTGGCCTGGCTGGCCGAGTCGGTCCACCCGGGCTTCCTCCTCCGCATGCGCGACGAAGGCTTCGGCGCCTGGTCCGAGCCCGAGCTCCACGCCGCCTTCGACGCGAGCTACGACTACGACGGCTGGGAGCGGCTCGAGCGCGCCTGGAAGGGCGGGAGCGGGCCCGAGGAGTACCTCGAGTACCTCGACACCCAGCGCGCCCTCTACCCGGCCAAAGCGCTCAAGCTGCGCTTCCTCGAGAACCACGACCAGCCGCGGGCGGCGGGCCGCTTCGCCGACCGGGCGCTGCTCGCCTCATGGACCCTTCTCTCGCACTTCATCCCCGGCCTGGGCTTCTGCTACATGGGGCAGGAATCCGCAATCGCGCGCAAGCCCGACCTCTTCGAGAAGGATCCGGTCGATTGGGCCTCGGGCGATCCCGATTTCCGCGACTGGTTCGCGGCGACCCTCGCGGCCTGCCGGAAAGCCAAGGCCGAGGCGCCCTTCTTCCGCTGGGAGAAGCTGGAGGAGGGCGAGTTCCGCCTGGAACGCTACGCCTCGTACGAGAGCCTGCGCGAGGCAAAAAAGCCGCGCTACAGCGCGATCCTGCGGCTGGGCAGCGCAGGGAGCTCGGCGGGCGTCGGCGACGGGAGCGGCGCGGGGCGGGGGTGGCCGCGGCTGATCGAGGGCGGCGCTTGAAATAAAAGCAGTTTTTACATTTTTGATATTCCCCCTGGACATTCCTCTCACAGCATATGCTAAAGTTTTTTTAAAATTGTCTCACTGGCCAAGCGCCAAAATAATCGCTGTTCTTATCTTCATTTCGTTCCCAATCTTCTGTATAATAATATTTTATGAAATGATTGTAGTATGCTTTATCTGCGTTGTATTCTTCAGAAGTCCAATACCCAAATTTGCATAAATCTGAGTAGCCATACTCATATAGATTATGATAAAGAGCTTTTACTTCATTCCGATTTGGCAAGTACCAATCATCATGTCCACCATATACAAGGTCATAACATAATTTTGCAGCATACTTTCCCTCGCCTAAAGTATTAACAATTATGCTTGTATTAAGCCTTCCTCCTCCCATGGAAGAATTATTTGCTCCAATATATATTCCCTTGCCCCCCCATGGTATTCGCGTAATTTGCCAACCATGAGGGCAGGGAATTCTATCGTTGGGTATTGTTTCAAGGTAGCGCCAGCCATCCGAATAAAAACCTTTATCATAAAAAATGATGCATCCTTCTTCTGTAGCTGTCCAATATAAATTCGATATAGTTGGAGAAACAACTCCATTTTTTGATGCTACCGCAGTTATACGTGTAGGTATTCCAAAAGGCATATCGAATGGTCCAGAATATTTTATCGACGCGCCATTATTTATCGAGTAATTTATCTCTGCATCGACAGTTAGAGTTTCAAAAATAATTTTTTGGCCACTTTCATAAAAGCCTGAAGGAACATTGAAGGTTGGTTCGTAGACAGCACTTGTAATTATGTATTCATTTGTTGCTAAATCTGATACTGACATTCCTGCTTTATATGTACGAGCATTTATTGTATTTCTCGGTTCACTTAATCGTATAAGTTGGTTAGTATATACAATACCATTTCCACCTACGGGATCTGTACCATCTAGTGTAAATCTTATTGTTGCATCACTAACCACCGTTGATAAGCTGATCTGTACCGGAGATTCATACTCGCCACCGGTTATTGAAAATATTGGTGCAGGAGCCCTGGGAAGTGTTGTAGTTGTAGTTGTTGAGGTGGTTGTTGAACTAGAAGTTGTTGTAGCTGGGCTATTATTCAATAAAGTTGTTGTTGTAGATACAGGATAATGAAACCACTGACATCCCGCTAGAAGAAGCGTTAACATAATAATCATTATCAGTAAAAGCTTTTTCATTTTTCCCTTCTGTTATAGTTTCTTATTATATTAGATTATTATTGAACTGTTCACAAGAATTAAAAAGAAGAAAACCCTTCGAAAATGGCTTACATGCCCCATACACAACAATGTAGTTTTTGATACACTTCACTTGGTTTTCTCTCTACCCTAAACAGTATATTTTTTGCCCATCTTTTCTATATTCTTGATATTATCTTGAGAATTTCTTAATGTAATCTATTTCTTGATACGTTTCAATTTTCCCTAGCCAGCCCTGGACCTCTCGAACTTCGATATTGTCTTGATCGTATTCCAGGCGCAGGTCGCCCACCAACTGCAGCCCCCGCATGTCATATTTGGAGCAGAAATACGCAAGGCCAGGACTGATATCGCGATCGCTCGTTTTCACTTCCACGGCAAGGCGAGGTGTATCCTCAACAGATATCAGGAAATCAGTCTCCCTGCCTTCCTTGGTACGAAGATAGCCGAGCTGACGCCGGACGCCATCAGCGTCCTCCCTGCGATAAAGCTCTTTCAAGAGCGCGAGCGCCACATGGTTTTCCAGCCGCGCGCCTGAGGCCTCCACGAGGGCGGTATCGTAGAAATACAGTTTGGGCTGCTGCGCGAGGGCTCGCGCCACGGAACGGCTGTTCGGATAGATGCGGAACACGATGTAGAGCGCCTCGAGTATCTCGATATAGCGCTTTACGGTATTCGGCGCGGCGCCGATATCTTCGGAGAGGCTCTGGTAGCTCAAGGGCGAGGCGACGCGGCTGCGCAGCAATTCCACGAGGAGATTCATGGCCCGCAGCTCCCTGATATTCTCGAAGCTAAGAATGTCCTCGCGGATCAGCCCATCGAGGTAAAATCGGCGCCAGCGCCCGGCATCCGCGGCATCCTCGGCGAGGAAGGGTTCCGGGAAACCGCCTCGTTCGAGAAAATGCGCGAGGTCCCTGGATTCGCCGGCCTGCATCGCTTCGGAAGGGCTTATGGGCAGCAGCCTGTGGTGGAAATACCTTCCGGCAAGGCTGTCTCCGGACTGCCTGAAAGTCTCTAGCCGCGCGCTCCCAGTGACGAGGATGGCCGTAGCCGCTCGCTTCGTATCATAGACGCCCTTCAGGTAGTTCTTCCATTCCGGCATCTTATGGATTTCGTCGAAGACGAGAAGGTCTGACTCTCCTGGCCAGGCTTGGCGAAGGATGATCTCGCGGTCCTGCCGATTGTCCCAGTTGAGGTAGAGCGGCTTCTCGAACTGGCCCGCCAGCTCTCGCGCAAGCCAGGATTTCCCCACTTGGCGCGGTCCCGACAGAAACACCATCTTGCGCCTGAGGTCCGAAAGAATCTTATCGCTCTGAGATCGTTTCATAATGACAAGTATGCAGCCTGTTGCGGAATAGTCAAGACTAATCCGCAACAGGATGCGGATCAGTCGGGGATTTCGAAGACGCCCTCGAGGACGTGCCTGGGGCCGTAGGCGAAGCGCGCGAGCTCCTCGCGGGTCGTGACGCCCGAGAGCACGAGGACGGTCTCCATGGCGGATTCGATGCCGGCGATGATGTCGGTGTCCATGCGGTCGCCGACGATGGCGGTCTCCTCGCGGCGCGCGCCCAGCCTGATGAGGGCGTGGCGCATCATGAGGGGGTTGGGCTTGCCCACGAAGTAAGCCTTGCGCCCCGTGGCCAGCTCGATGGGCGCTACCAGGGCGCCGCAGGCGGGGACGAGGCCGCCCTCGGCCGGGCCGGTGAGGTCGGGGTTGGTGCCGATGAGGCGGGCGCCGCCCAGGACGAGCTTGACCGCCCGCTCGATCGCGTCGAGGTTGTAGGACCGCGCCTCGCCGACGACGACGTAGTCGGGGTTGACGTTGTTCATCGTGTAGCCGGCCTCGTACATCGCGTTGATCAGGCCGGGCTCGCCGATCACGTAGGCCGAGCCGCCGGGGCGCTGGCTCGACAGGAAGCCCGCGGTGGCCAGGGCGCTCGTGTAGAAGTGCTCGGGCTCGACGTCGATGCCTAGGCGCTCGAGCTTCTGCGAAAGCTCGATGGGCGAGCGCTCGCTGGAGTTGGTCAGGAAGAGGAAGCGCTTGCCTTTCGCCTGGAGCCAGGCGACGAACTCGGCCGCGCCGCGCAGGAGCCGGTTGCCGTGGTAGATCACGCCGTCCATGTCGATGATGAAGGCGGCTTTGCCGCGGATCGTCTCGAGGTTCTTGATGTCGTTCATCTCCATGCTCAACTCCCCTTATTCGCCGCGAGGTCGGCTTTCGCGAACTCCTTCCAGGCTTTCTCGTCGGGGCCGGCGGCGGCTCGGCCCCTGCCGGCGCGCACGAGGGGCGTGCGGAGGAGGGCGGGATCGGCGAGGAGTTCCTCGCGCGCGTCGTAGGCCATGAAGGCGAGGCCTCGGGCCGCCGCGGCTCGGCCTTTCAAGTCGAGGAGGGCTTCGAAGCCGCCCAGGGCTCCCGCCATGTCGTCGAGCTCGCCGGGGCTCGGAGCCTTCTCGTCGATGTCGCGGAACTGGATCCGCACGTCCCTCTCCTTGAAAAAGCGGAGAGCCTTCTGCGTGTCCCGGCATTTTTTCGTCCCGAAAACCTGTATCATGCTGGTCTCCCGTCCTGGCCTCGAGTATCGCACAGGAGGCGCCACGTTGACAGGGGCGCCGGCTGACCTTATAGTTTCCCTGTCGCGGCGCCAATGGGCTTAATCGGGAAGCCGGTGCGACACCGGCGCGCCCCCAGGCACTGTAAGGAAGCGAAGAACCACGTCCAAGGCCACTGCGAAAAGCGGGAAGGCCGCGGGATTCCGGAGGAATGCTTTCGAGCCAGGAGACCGACCGCGCGGCCGCGCCTTGAGCGCGGACATCGTCCAATTATTCACTGGGTGTTGAATAATGAAGCCCACGCTTCCATTTTCCCCAACCGCAGACCTCTTGTCCTCATTCTCCGTCCGCTAAAGCGGGCTGCGATAGGTCTGCCAACACCGCGTCGAATGCACAAGGAACCCGACCATGACAAAACTTGAGGCGACGATAGCCTCGATCATCCCGACGGATCGGAAGGCCGCCGAGGCGGCGGCGCGCCGGCAGGCCGCTCTGACCAAGCCCGCTGGCAGTCTGGGCGACCTGGAATACCTGTCGGTGCGGATCGCGGGCATAGAGGGCAGCGCCGCCCCCAGCGCGGAGCCGGGCGCCGTCTTCGTGATGGCGGGCGACCACGGAGTCTGCGCCGAGGGCGTTAGCGCCTATCCGGCCGATGTGACCAAGGCGATGGTGCTCAACTTCGTCGCCGGCGGGGCGGCGATCAATGTGTTGGCCCGCCGCGCGGGGGCGCGCGTCGTGGTGACGGACGCGGGCGTGGCCGGCGACTTCGACCCGGCATTGCCCATCCACCACCGCAAGATCGCCAGGGGCACCGGCAACTTCGCCCGGGGGCCGGCGATGTCGCGCGACCAGGCGGTCCGGAGCCTGGAGACCGGCATCGAGGTCTTCGAGGAGGAGTTCGCGGCGCGGCCCTTCCGCATCGCGGCGACGGGGGACATGGGCATAGGGAACACGACCGCCTCCACGGCCATGGCGGCTGTCCTCACCGGCCGCGGCGTGCCCGAGCTGGTCGGTCGGGGCACAGGCGTGGACGACGCGGGCCTGGCGCGCAAGATCGCGGTGATCGAGGCGGCGCTCGCCCTGCACAATCCCGATGCTTCCGATCCCATCGGCGTGCTGGCGGCGGTGGGAGGCTACGAGATCGGCGCCCTGGCGGGGGTCGTGCTGGCGGCGGCCGCCCGGCGGGTCCCGGTGCTGATAGACGGGTATATCTCGGGGGCGGCCGCGCTCTTGGCCGCCGCGCTCTGTCCGCTGGCCAGGGCGTACATGATCGGGACGCACGTCTCGGGCGACGCCGGACACGCTTTGATGCTGGAATTCCTGGGGCTCAAGCCTCTGCTGCGCCTGGGCATGCGGCTGGGAGAGGGGACCGGCGCCGCCCTGGCGATGCCGCTCTGCGCGGCCGCCTGCGCGGTCTTGAACGAGATGGCCACCTTCGAGTCGGCCGGAGTGAGCGAGAAGCTATGAAAACATCTGCAATACTGAACGCGACGAATCGGGCGGCGAGGCTGGCAGCCTTGGCCGCGGCGCTCCTCTGCCTGGGCGCTTTCCCCGCCTTTGGTCAGAGCGCCGTCCAGGGCGTGGACACGGCAGGGACGGCGCTGAAGCTCGCCAAGCCGGCAACCCGCGTGGTGTCCCTGGCGCCCGCCTCGACTGAAGTGCTCTTCGCCATCGGGGCGAACGTCGTGGGCGATACGACCTATTGTGTCTATCCGCCCGAGGCCGAGCGCGTGGCCAAGGTCGGCGGCTTCTCGGCCGACTCGATGTCGCTCGAGAAGATACTCTCGCTCAAGCCCGACCTCGTCGTGTCGAACGGCAAGATACACAGGCCCATCACCGACGAGCTGGCGCGCTACGGCGTCCCGACCTTCGCCTACGATCCGGGCAGCTTCGAGGCCATCGCTTCCGCCATCGTGGAGATGGGAAAGCTAACGGGAAGACAGGATGCCGCCAAGCTCGTCGCGAAGGCCATGCAGGACAGGATCGCCGCAGTGAGGAAGACCGTGGCAGCCATTCCCGCCGCGGAGCGCCTCTCGGTGTTCTGGGAGGTCTACGACGAGCCGCTGATGACCTGCGGAGCCGCGACCTTCCAGCACGCCATCGTCGAGGCGGCGGGCGGGATCGATGTCTTCGCCGACCTGCCCGGCTCCTGGCCGATGGTGTCGGTCGAGGAAGTGATCAGGCGCGCGCCCCAGGCGATCATGGCGGCCGACGACCACGGCGACAAGCTGACCCTGGCGGGGCTCGCGGCGCGGCCGGGCTGGGGCCTGGTGCCCGCGGTGCGCGCCCGCAGGCTCATCCTCCTGCCCACGGGGCTCGTGTCCAATCCGGGCCCGCGCGTGGCCGACGGGGTCCTGGCGGCCGCGAAAGCCCTGTATCCGAGGTATTTCCCTTGAGAAAAGCCATTGCGGCGACGGCCCTCGTTTTGGGAGCCATCGCCGCCCTCTTCGGCAGCCTCTGCGCCGGCTCGGTCACGCTGTCGCCGGCCCAGGTGGCCGAGGCGCTGGGCGCCAAGCTCCTGGGGCCGGCCTTCGGTGCCGGCCGGAACGTCGACGCGGTGACGGTGGCGATCGTCTGGGAGCTGCGCCTGGCGCGGACCCTGCTGGCCGCCGTGGCCGGGGCAGCACTCGGGGCTTCGGGCGTCGTCCTCCAGGGGCTTTTCCGCAATCCTCTCGCCGATCCGTATTCGCTCGGGGTTTCCTCGGGCGCTTCCTTGGGCGCCGTGGCCGCGATCGCGCTCGGCCCCGCGGTGGGCCTGTCCTTCCCCGGCGCCACCGAGACGGCCGCCTTCTTCGGCGCGATCGCGGCCGGGGCCCTGGTCTACGCCGTCGCGTCCATCAACCGCAGGACGGCGCCCACCGCGGCCCTCCTGCTGGCGGGCACGGCCATCGGCTCCTTTCTCTCGGCCTTCGTCTCCCTGATCGTCACCCTGAACGGCAAGGACCTGCACGCCGTCTTCTTCTGGATGCTGGGCGGCTTCGGCGGCAAGGGCTGGCACGACCTGGCCACCGCCCTGCCCGCCGCGGTCCTCAGTTTCGCAGGCGCCCTGGCGCTGGCCCGGCCCCTCGATATCCTGGGCGCCGGCGAGGAGGCGGCGGGCAATCTCGGTCTGGACCTGCGCCTCCTGCGGGTGCTGGCGGTGGCGGCGTCCTCCCTCGGCGCGGCCGCGGCCGTGGCGGCCGGCGGCGTGATCGGCTTCGTGGGCCTCCTTGGCCCGCACTTCGCCCGGCTCATCGTCGGCTCCCTCCACCGCAGGCTGATTCCGGCCTCGGCCGCCGCCGGGGCCATCCTCCTCCTCCTCGCCGACGCGGTCGCCCGCTCCGTGGCCGCCCCCCTCGAGCTGCCGGTGGGCATCGTCACCGCCATCATCGGCGCGCCGGTCTTCCTGCGCCTCCTCGCCACCTCGCGCGAGGGGAGGTCCCTGTGAGCGCCGCGTCCAAATGGGGCAAGCGCGCGGGCGGGGCGCTCGACGCCGCGGCCAAGGCGTCCGGAAGCCTCCCCATCCTCCTCGCGGAGGGGATCACCGTGGGCTACCGCCCCGGCGAGCCCGTCCTGCGCGAGGTCTTCCTCCACCTCGAGCGGGGAAAGGTGCTGGCGGTGATAGGCCCCAACGGCGCCGGCAAAACAACGCTGTTCCGCGCCCTCTCCGGCGAGCTTCCCCTCCTGGACGGCAGGGTCCGCCTGACCATCGAGGGCGAGTTCCCCGGCTCGCGCCAGGATCTCCACCGCCTCTCGCCGCGGCGCCGCGCCCTCTACGTGACGCGGGTGCTCCAGAGTGAGCAGCCCGCCTGGCCGGTGCCCGTGGCCGACTACGTGGAGGCGGGCCTCTTCGCCTCCGAGGGCTGGTTCCGCCGCGACGCCGCCGGAGCCGGCCGCGTCGTGGCCGCGAGCCTCGAGCGCATGGGCATCGCCGGCCTCGCCAGGCGCCTCGTCACCGAACTCTCCGGCGGCGAGTTCCGCAGGGTGGTGATCGCGCGCGCCCTGGCCCAGGACCCCGACATCCTCCTCCTGGACGAGCCGACGGCCGACCTCGACATGGCGCACCAGCTCGAGACGCTGAGCACGCTGAGGGAGCTGGCGCGCTCCGGCAAGGCGGTGGCCTTCTCCGTCCACGACCTGAACCTGGCGGCCATGATCGCCGACGAGGTCGTCCTGATCGCCGAAGGGCGGATCGCCGCCCAGGGAAAGCCCGCGGAAGTCCTCACCCCCGAGGTGATCCGGGCCGCCTACGGCGCCAGGGTCATCGTCGAGCCCCATCCCTCGGGCGCCGTGCCCCACATTATCCTCGATCCGGAGTGGCTTCGCGCCAAGTGAGTTGACAGCGCCAATCTTCTGAATATATATTTCAGCACCTTTAGTATAAATAAAGAAGGCTGCGATGAAATATTGGTTCGGGGACAAGATCCGGGCGGTCCGGGACAAGCGCTCGCTCACCCTCAGGGAAGTGGCCGAAAAGGCGGGCGTCAGCGAGAGCCTGGTCTCCCAGATCGAGCGGAACAAGGTTTCGCCCGCCATCGACACGCTGCTCTCGATCGCCGACGCCCTCGACATCGATCTAGAATACCTGTTCTCGGACTACCGCCGCGAGCGGGAAGTCCAGGTGGTCAAGGCGGGGCAGCGCTCCTCGCTCTCCCGGCCGGGCGTCCTCTACGAGCGCCTCGCCCAGCTCGAGGGCCTGGTGCCCGGCATCGACGGCATCGAGGCCTACGAGATCACCCTCCAGCCCGGCGCCCAGACCGGGAGCGACCAGTACGGACACAAGGGTTCGGAGCTGGGCCTCGTGGTCGAGGGCCGCGCCGAGCTGAGCATAGGCCGCCAGGTCCACGCGCTCGAGCCAGGCGACTCGGCAAGCTTCGCCTCCGACTATCCCCACATCCTCCGCAACGCGGGCGAGAAGCCCCTGCGGGTGTTCTGGGTGATCACCCCTCCCAAGAACGAAATGCCGAAAAGGAGCTGACCATGGGCAAGACGCTCGCAGAAAAGATATTCGAGACCCACCTCATCGACATGCCCTTTCCCGACACCTGGGTCCTCAAGCTCGACGCGGTCTTCTGCCACGAGATCACCACGCCCATCGCGATCGACGATCTCGAACGCCGGGGCATGGACCGCGTCTTCGACCCGGCCAGGATCAAGGCGGTGATCGACCACGTCTCGCCCGCCAAGGACTCCAAGACGGCCGAGCAGGGCGCGACGCTGCGCCGCTGGGCGCGCCGCCAGAATATCGTCGATTTCTTCGACATCGGGCGCAACGGCGTATGCCACGCCCTCTTCCCCGAGAAGGGCTACGTGAGGCCGGGCTACGCCCTGGTGATGGGCGACAGCCACACCTGCACGCACGGGGCTTTCGGAGCCTTCGCCGCCGGCGTCGGGACCACCGACATCGAGATCGCGGTGCTCAAAGGCGTCTGCGCCTTCCGCCGGCCGGGGACCATCCGCCTCAACCTTGAAGGCCTGCCCAGGCCGGGCGTCTTCCCCAAGGACCTCATTCTCAAGGCGATCTCGGTGCTGGGCGTCGGCGGCGCCACCGCCAAAGTGCTCGAGTTCCGCGGCCCGGCCGTGGACGCGATGAGCATGGAGGGGCGCATGACCCTCTGCAACATGGCCGTGGAGGCCGGAGCGACGAGCGGCGTCTGCATGCCCGACGCGACGACCGTCGACTATCTCTGGCCCTTCATCGGGCCCGAGGGCGAGAAGCTCTACGCGACGAAGGCGGAGGCATTGGCCGACTACGCCCGCTGGCGATCCGACGAGGACGCCGCCTACGACGCGACCTATTCGATCGACTGCGCCTCCGTCGAGCCGCTGGCGACGGTGGGCTACAAGCCCGACCAGGTGATGCCCGCCGCGCAGCTCTCGGGCGTGGCCGTGGACCAGGTCTACATCGGTTCCTGCACCAACGGCAGGATCGAGGACCTGCGGGCCGCCGCGGCGGTGCTGGCGGGCAAACGGATCGCGCCGCGGGTGCGGGGCATCGTCTCGCCCGCCACGCCGGCGGTCTACGCCCAGGCGCTGAGGGAGGGGATCATACAGACCTTCCTGGACGCGGGGTTCTGCGTGACGAACCCCACCTGCGGCGCCTGCCTCGGCATGTCGAACGGCGTCCTCGCCTCCGGCGAGATCTGCGCGTCGACCACGAACAGGAACTTCAACGGGCGCATGGGCAAGGGCGGCATGATCCACCTGATGAGCCCCGCCACGGCGGCCGCGACGGCTGTCGCCGGCCACATAACGCCAGCCCTGTAGGAGCGGCCCCTGATTGGGGGGCTGCTTCCGCGAGGCGGGGCGGCGGAACGCCGCCCCGCCTCGCGGGCACCGACATCACGAAAGGAAAGGAGGATCGCCACCATGAAGACCCTAGGCGGCCCATTGCTTTTTCTCGATCGCGACGACATCAACACCGATGAGATCATTCCGGCGCGCTACCTGAACGAGGATTCCAGGGAGGCGCTCGGGCCCTTCTGCTTCGAGGACCTTTCGCTGCGCGGCTTCGACCGCGCGGCCGACCTTTCTGGCAAGGGGGCGGTGATCTCGAGGGCCAACTTCGGCTGCGGCAGCTCGCGGGAGCACGCGCCCTGGGCCCTCGAGGCCAACGGGATCAACATCGTGGTGGCCGAAAGCTTCGCGCGCATCTTCCGCCAGAACATGTTCAACTGCGGCATGGTGGCGGTGGAGCTGCCGAAGGCCACGATCGCCGAGGTGTTCGAGCGCTTCTCGGGCGCCCCGGCCGACCTGGTTTTCGACGCGGAGCACAGGACCTTGCGTTTCGCGGCGCGGGACGGCGGGAACCAGCTGACGGTGCCCTTCGTCCTCGGCGATTTCGAGATGGCGATGGTGCGGGCGGGGGGCTGGGTTCAGTTCGCCGCCGACCGATATTGAGGAGGGGCTCATGGCCCGCACGGTGAAGATATTCGATACGACGCTCAGGGACGGCGAACAGGCGCCGCGCTGTAGCATGAACTTGCAGGAGAAGGTCGAGGTGGCCAGGCAGCTGGAGCGCCTCGGCGTGGACGTGATCGAGGCGGGCTTCCCCGCCGCCAGCCCCGGCGATCTCGCCGCGGTGAGGGCGGTGGCCGAGGTCGTCAAGGCTTCGACGGTGGCCGCCCTCTGCAGGGCGTCCAGGGGCGACATCGACGCGGGCCTCGAGGCCCTTGCGAACGCCGCACGCCCGCGCATCCACACCTTCATCGCCACGTCGCCCATCCACATGGAGTTCAAGCTCAAGATGACGCCCGACGAGGTGCTCGCGCGCGCCGTCGACGCCGTGTCCTACGCCAGGGAACGCTGCCCCGAGGTTGAGTTCTCCGCCGAGGACGCCTTCCGCAGCGATCCCGATTTCGTCTGCAAGGTTTTCGGCGCGGTGATCGCGGCCGGCGCGACGGTCCTCAACATCCCCGACACGGTGGGCTACGCCCTTCCGGGCGAGTTCGGCCCCTTCGTCGCCTACATCAAGGCCCACACGCCGGGCATCGAGAAGGCCGCCATCTCGGTGCACTGCCACAACGACTTGGGGCTAGCCGTCGCCAACACGATCGCGGCCGTCCAGGCCGGAGCCGACCAGATCGAGTGCACGATCAACGGCCTGGGCGAGCGGGCCGGCAACGCCTCCCTCGAGGAGCTCGCCATGATCCTGACCACGCGCAGGGAGGAGCTCGGCGTCGAGTGCGGCATCGTCACGCCCCAGATTTACGCCACCTCCCGCCTCGTCTCCAAGGTGACCGGCGTGCGCGTCCAGCCCAACAAGGCCATCGTGGGCGAGAACGCCTTCGCCCACGAGGCGGGCATCCACCAGCACGGCGTGCTCGCCAACCGGGCCACCTACGAGATCATGACCCCCGAGTCCGTGGGCTTCCCCTCGAACCGCATGGTCCTAGGCAAGCACTCGGGCAAGCACGCTTTCGAGGAGCGGCTGAAGGACCTCGGCTTCGAGCCCGCCGGCCTGGCCATCGACGAGCTGTTCGCGCGCTTCAAGGTCCTGGCCGACAAGAAGAAGACCGTGAGCGACCGCGACATCGAGGCCCTCGTCGTCGGCTCGACCAAATCCCATCCCGACACTTGGACCCTCGACCGCTGGGTGATCAACTCGGGCTCTTCCCTGAGCTCGACCTGCACCATCAAGCTCAAAAACAAGAGCGGCGAGTTCCGCGAGGAGGTCGCCGTGGGCGACGGCCCCATCGACGCGGCCTTCTCGGCAATCGACCGACTGATCGGCAAGAACCTCGATCTCGACTCCTTCGAGCTGGGCGCGGTCACGGGCGGCGAGGACGCCCAGGGCGAGGCGACGGTCAAGGTCTCGATGGAGGGACAGCAGTGGAACGGCCGCGGCCTCTCCACCGACATCGTCGAGGCCTCGATCCTGGCCTATATCGCCGCGATCAACTCCATGGAGTGGGAGCTTTCGGCCATGCGCGGGCATCTTAGCGCTGACGCGGCGGCCAGGGCCGCGGCGACCAAGGAAGGCGCCGGTGTCTGAAAAACCCTTCGTCCCCCAAATCGAGATATTCGACACCACCCTAAGGGACGGGGCCCAGGGCGAGGGGATAACTTTCTCGGTCCGCGACAAGATGGCGGTTGCCCAGGCGCTGGACGAGCTCGGCGTGGCCTGGATCGAGGCGGGAAATCCCGGCTCCAACCCCAAGGACCTGGAGTTCTTCAAGGCGGCCGGCCAGCTCGGGTTGACCACCTCCAAGCTTTGCGCCTGCGGCTCCACCCGGAAAAAGGGCGCGACCCCCTCGGGGGACGAGAGCGTTCTCTCCCTCCTCCAGGCGGGAACCGAGGCGGTTGTCCTCTTCGGCAAGAGCTGGGATCTCCACGCCACAGAGGTCTTGAGGGTGAGCCTGGCGGAGAATCTCGCGATGATCCGCGAAACGGTCGCCTTCTGCAAGGACGCGGGGCGGACGGTGATCTACGACGCCGAGCACTTCTTCGACGGAAGGCGGGCGAATCCCGGCTACGCGATGGCCACCCTCGAGGCGGCCCTGGAGGCGGGCGCCGATAGGATCGTCCTCTGCGACACGAACGGCGGCTCCTTCCCCGCCGAGATACAGGACGGGGTGAGGGCGGCGATCGCCCTCGCGGCGGAGCGCGCCTCGCGGACGCCGGGAAGCCCCGCCCGCATCGTGGGCATACACGCCCACGACGACATGGGCATGGCGATCGCCAACAGCCTTCTGTCCGTCGACGCGGGCGCCGCCCAAGTCCAGGGCACCCTCGTCGGCTTCGGCGAGCGCTGCGGCAACGCGGCTCTGGCGGCCATCGTGCCGAGCCTCGAGCTCAAGCGGGGCCTGCGCTGCCTGCCCGCCGGCAGGCTCGAGCGGATCTCGGCCCTGTCGCGGCGCGTGGCCGAGATCGCCAACGTTTCCATCCCCGAGGGCATGGCCTATGTCGGCGCACGCGCCTTCGCCCACAAGGCGGGCATGCACGCCGACGGCATCCTCAAGGTGCGGGCCTCCTTCGAGCACGTCGACCCGGCCCGCGTGGGCAACGACCGGCGCTTCCTGATGTCCGAGGTGGGCGGCCGCTCGGCCATCGCCGAAAGGGCCAGGAAGGTGGACCCTTCCATAACGAAGGACAGCCCCGTGGCCGCCGCCGTGGCCGCTCGGCTCAAGAGCCTGGAGGCGGAGGGCTGGCAGTTCGAGGGCGCCGACGCGAGCTTCGAGCTCCTCGTCAGGCGCGAGCTCGACGGCTACGCGCCCCTCTTCTCGATCGAACGCTACCGCGTGGTGAGCGAGCACCCGGCCCCCGACGCCGACTCCTGCTCCAATGCCTGGGTGAAGGTCCTGGTGGACGGCGCCACCGAAATGGCCGCCGCCGAGGGCGACGGCCCCGTGAACGCCCTGGACAAGGCCCTGCGCCGCGCCCTTGAGCGCTTCTACCCGGAGCTGAGCCGGGTGCGCCTCTCGGACTACAAGGTCCGCGTGATCGACGGCCAGGACGCCACCGCGGCCTGGGTCAGGGTATTGATCGATTCCACCGACGGGACCGAGGCCTGGACGACCGTGGGCGTCTCCACCGACATCATCGACGCGAGCCGCGCCGCTCTGGTCGATTCCATCGAATACAAGCTGATCCGCGACATGGAGCGGAACGCCGCCGAGCGGCGCTAGGAGAAACGAATGCGATACGCGATAACACTTCTGCCCGGCGACGGAATCGGCCCCGACGTCGTCGCCCAGGGAAAGCTCGTCCTGGAGGCGATCGCCGAGAAATTCGGCCACGAGTTCGAGTTTTCGACCTATCTGTTCGGCGGCTGCGCCATCGACG
>JAJTBU010000194.1 GCA_021286735.1 bacterium | reverse complement strand
TCTATTGATCCTAGAGCCTAATACTATATCTTAAATTTTATATACTTAAAAGGTGAGTCTTTTCTATCATTTAATATTTTCAGGGCTTATGGAATGGGCGTGGACAAGCGCGACATAAGGACCGTGGTGCATTTCTCGCCGCCAGCCTCGGTGGAGGCCTATTTGCAGGAGTCGGGGCGGGCGGGGCGGGACGGCGGGCAGGCCGAAGCCATCCTGATCTGGGACGAAGGAGCGCGCGCAAGCCAGGCGGCGGGGCCGGGCTCGGCGGCAAAGCCGGGGGCCGATCCGGGCACCGCAGCGCCGGAAGCGGCGCTGCGGGAGGAGCGGCGCCTCGCCTTCCTGGCCTATGGTGCGGCGAAAGGCTGCAGGCGCGAGGCGCTGCACGCCCTCATGGGCTCGGCCCTCGACTCTCCCTGCTCGGGCTGCGACGTCTGCGACGGCACGTCGAGGAGTTCGCCCGAGGGCCTGGCCGAACTCAAGCGTTTCTTCGCGGCCAACCCTGGCCGCTTCGATCGGCAGCAGGCGGCGCGGCTCCTGGGCCAGGGGCGGCTGGAATCGCTCGGGGCGCGGCGCGGCGGCGGCGCGTGGGAGCCGCGGGTTTTCCGGGGCTTCCGGGGAGCGCCGCCGACCTGCGCCGGGGCGGGGGCGCTCGGCGCATGGGACGAGCGCGACATCCGCGCCCTCCTCCGGAGCGCGGCTTCGCGCGGCCTTCTTTTCACGAAGAGGAGCGCCCTCGCCGCCAGGCTCGGAATGCGCGGCTCGCGGAAGCTCTTCCTGGCGCGGCTCCCTTGAAGTGTGGCAATTTATACCATATCATGTATCATAAGGAAACAAATGGAGCGAAGCATGATCACCTACCGCAATCTCGACGCCTGTTCATCCTATAAAAGACTCGCGGGAATCCCCAGGGTCGACGTCGGCGCCGCGCTTTCCCCCGAAGGCTGCAAACGCTGCGCGATAGCGATGCCCGAGGGCTTCACCTACAGTTACGCGGCGGCGCCCGTCGACGAGGCGATCCTCGACGCGCTGCAGGCCCTCGCCGACGAGCAGCAGCTCGTGGAGAAATATGTGGCGCTCGCTTCGGGGGCGATGATGAACACCGGCGAGAAGCGTCTCGTCCTCCACCACCTCGCCCGCGGAAAGCTGGCGGGAGCCGTCGTCTCCGGCGGGAAAGACCTCCGCGCCTTCTACGAGGGCGAGCGGAAACGCGTCGCAGAGTTCGCGGCCGCAGTCCACTCGGGCGCCATCGTCGGCTCCACCGGCAAGCCCTTCGCGGCCGCCGTGCAGATCGGCATCGGCGGCTCGGACCTGGGGCCGAGGGCCTCCTACATCGCCCTCGAGCGCTGGGCCAAGGCGGAGAAGCGCCAGAGGATGGAGGCCCGCTTCATCTCGAACGTCGACCCCGACGACGCGGACAGCGTCCTCGGCGGGCTCGATCTCGAAACCTCGCTCTTCATCCTCGTCTCCAAGAGCGGCACGACCCAGGAAACCCTGGCGAACGAGACCCTCGTCCGCAATCGCCTGGAGGCGGCGGGCCTGGACAGCTCCAAGCACCTGGTCGCGGTGACCAGCACCACGAGCCCCCTGGCCCAGAACCCCGGCTACATCGCCAGCTTCTTCATCGACGACTTCATCGGCGGCCGCTACTCCACCTCGAGCGCGGTCGGCGGCGTCGTCCTCTCCCTGGCCTTCGGGCCCGAGACCTTCGCCGAGTTCCTGGAGGGCGCCCACGCGATGGACGCGGCCGCACTCGAGCCCTCGCTGCGGAAGAACGCGGTTCTCCTGGACGCCATGATCGGCCTCTACGAGCGCAACGTCCTCGGCATGCCCTCCACGGCCGTCCTCCCCTACGCCGAGGGCCTGGCGCGCTTTCCCGCCCACCTCCAGCAACTGGACATGGAGTCGAACGGCAAGTCGGTCAACCGCGACGGCCAGCCCCTCGCCTACTCCACGGGGCCGGTGGTCTTCGGCGAGCCGGGCACCAACGGGCAGCACTCCTTCTACCAGCTCCTGCACCAGGGCACGGACATCGTGCCCCTGCAGTTCATCGGCTTCGCGGAGAACCAGCATTCGGGCGACGCGCTCTCCATGGGCACCTCCTCGAGGCAGAAGCTCGCGGCCAATCTGCTGGCGCAGATCGTCGCCTTCGCGCGCGGCAAGGACGACGCGAACCCCAACAAGAAGTTCTCGGGCGGCCGGCCCTCGACCCTCCTCTTCGGGACGCGGCTTGGGCCGCGCCAGCTCGGCGCCCTCTTCTCCCACTTCGAGAACAAGGTCATGTTCCAGGGCTTCGCCTGGAACATCAACTCCTTCGACCAGGAAGGCGTCCAGCTGGGCAAGGTCCTCGCCAACAAGATGCTCTCGATCATGCAGGGCGAGAAGACCGACGACGCGGTGCTCGCCGCCATGGCGAGGCTCGCCGGATTCCTGGAATGAGCCCGTCAGAGGCGCGGCGGCCCGGGTTCGCACCGACGGTCGCCTTCACGGGCGGGGGCACGGGCGGCCACATATATCCCGGCCTGGCCGTCATCCAGGCGCTCCGGGCGCGCGGCTTCGCGGGCCGAATCGTCTGGATCGGCTCAAGGAAGGAACTCGACCGCTCCATCGTCGAACGCGAGGGCGTCGAGTACTTCCCCATCCCCTCCGGCAAGCTCAGGCGCTCGCTCTCGCTCGAGAACCTGGCCGACATATTCCGGGTCGCGGCGGGCTACTTCGCGGCGCGGCGGCTGCTGGCGGACCTGAAGCCCGCCCTCCTCTTCTCCAAGGGAGGCTACGTGAGCGTGCCGCCCTGCAGGGCCGCCGCGGCCCTCGGAATCCCCTACTTCACGCACGAATCCGACACCAGCCCCGGGCTGGCCACGAGGCTCAACGCGGGCGGCGCCGCCAAGGTCCTGGTGAGCTGGCCGAAGACAGCCGCGATGCTCCCCGAAGCCCTGCGGGGCAAGGCTGCCGCGGTCGGCAATCCCGTGCGGCCCAGCCTTTTCTCGGGCGAGGCGGCGAGGGGCCGCGCCTTTGTCGGGGCGCCCGATGGCCTGCCCATCGTCTTCTTCGTGGGTGGCAGCCAGGGCTCGCGCCAAGTCAACGACCTCGTGGCGGCGATCAGGCCGGCCCTCGCCGGCAAGGCCTTCATCGTACACCAGACGGGCGCCGAACTCTTCGATCCCGCCGCCAACGCCGCCGTTCCCGGGGCTTACAAGGCCCTCCCCTACATCGGCGCGGAGATCAGCGACATCCTCGCGGCGGCGGCGATCGTCGCCGGCAGGGCGGGCGCCGGCACCGTATGGGAGGCGGCGGCCCTCGGCAAGCCCATGGTCCTGATTCCCCTCGCGGGATCGGGCACGAGGGGTGACCAGGTCGAGAACGCGGAGATGGCGGCCCAGGCGGGCGCCGCAATCTGCCTCGCCGGCGAAAAGGCGACCCCCGAAGCCGCGCTCTCCGCCGTCCTCGGCTATCTCGACAGCCCGGAGGCTCTGGCGAAGGCTTCCGCCTCGGCCCTCGCCCTCTCGGGCGTCAGGAAGGAAAACGGCGAATCGGCCCGATCGGCCGACTACATCGCCGACCTCATACTCGAAGCCCTCGACGGGGCGGCAGGAGGAACGCGATGAGTATCATGGACTGGGTCTTCACGGGCATCATCATCCTGCTCGCCGCGCGCTGCTTCGTCCGCGGCTTCGTCCAGGAGGTCCTGTCCGTCGCCTCCTACGGCGTGGGCCTGCTCTCCGGCCTCCTCTTCTCGAACACGCTCATAGACTTCGCCGCCAAGAAATTCGGCGTTCAGGGCGTCCCCGCCTCCGTCGAGTACGTCGTGGCCTTCATCATCTGTTTCGTGCTGGGTTTCCTCCTCATGAAGATCGTCGAGAAGCTCATCCGCGAGGGGCTCGAGGCCGCCAATCTCGACATCTTCGACAGGGTGCTGGGCCTCGTGCTCGGCATCGCGGAAGGCCTCCTCGTGGTGTCCCTGGCGCTGGTGGTCTTGGATATCCAGCCCTTCTTCAACGTCGACGCCCTGCTCGCCGAGTCCCTCTACGCGGGCACCCTCCTGCCGATCGTGAGCCCGGCGATCAACGATACCCTGCGGCCCTCCCTCTCCGTGCCGGGGATCGGCTCCGGAAGGAAATCGGGAACTGGCGCCGGAACAGCCGCCGGAACAACGAAGACCTTGAACCTCCAGGACCTTTTCAAGAAGAAATAGCGCCGATGTACGAAAACCTGCTTTCCCAGGAGGCGGCCAGGGCCGCCCTCGCCGGGGACATCGCCGGAGGCGCGCTGCCGCCAGCCCTCCTCTTCTCGGGGCCGCCGGCCTCGGGCAAGCTCACCGCCGCCCTCGAAACCTCGCGCGCGCTCTCCTGCCGGCGCGACGGCGCCTGGAACTGCGCCTGCCCCGACTGCGAGCGGCACCGCCGGCTCGCGCACGGCGACCTCCTCCTCTTCGGCAAGCGCAGCTTCCCCGAGGAGCTCGCCGTCGCCAGGGAGTTCGTGGGGCGCCAGCCTTCCCAAGCTTCCGCCTATTTCTTCCTGCGCGCGGCGCGCAAGCTTTTGGCGCGCTTCAATCCTGCGCTCTGGGCCGGCGAGGAATCGAAGCTCGGCAAGGCCGCCCCCCTCGTCCAGTCGATCGAGGAAGCCCTCGACCTCCTCGACCCGGAGCGCTTCGGATCGCCGATCGCCGAGGGCGCCGCAAAAGCCATAGAGGCGGCCTGCGAGGACGCCGCCGCCCTCGAGGCCCTGGTTCCGGACGCCCCGCCCGTCTTCATGATCCGCAGCATGGAGGTCTGGGCCCAGCTCGCCCCAGCGGGGAAGCGCAAGACGGTGATCATAGAAAACGCCGACCACATGCAGGATTCGGCGCGGAACGCAATGCTCAAGATACTCGAGGAGCCGCCGGAGACGGTGCGCTTCATACTCCTGACGAGCCGCCGCGCCTCCATGATGGCGACCATCCTCTCCCGCGCGCGCCTCTACCACTTCGCCGCGCGCGACGAGGCCGCCACCGCCGAGGTTTTGAGGCGCGTGTTCAAGTCGGACGAGGGGGCGCCGAGCCTCCAGGCGTATTTCGAGTCGCGCATGCCCTTCCCCCCCGCGGCGGCGCGGCGATTTGCCGAGCGCTTCGCGGGCAAGCTCCTCCTCGATCGCGGCGATTCCCGCCTCATCGCGGGGCCCTACGCCTCGAGCCTCGCGCGCGCGGCCTCCGCCGAGGGCAAGCCCCTTCCCGCCATCCTCGACGAGCTCGGCGAGGCGACGAAGGGCTTCGGAGCCAAGGACAAATCCATGTCG
>JAJTBU010000193.1 GCA_021286735.1 bacterium | reverse complement strand
TGATCATCCCGCCCGAGCTCGCCTACGGTTCGTCGGGCATAAGCGGCGTCATCCCCCCCGACGCCTACCTCGTCTTCGAGATGGAACTCACGTCGATCGCGAAATAAGCGCCGCCATTCCCCGCTGCGCCGTCGGCGCCGCCCGGGCCCCAGCCCGGGCGGCGCCTTTCTTTATCCGGCATTGTGCCCCGAGTGGAGATTTTTGAGGTTTTAGCGATTTCAGCAAAACGGCTCCCGCGGATGTCCGCTTTGGAGATTTTGGATTTTTCCGCGAAAAAACTGTCCAAAAACTGCGGGGCAAAAGCTCGTTTTACGCTTATGAACACGACATAGAATTAGCTCGATTCTCCTTTTCACCCTATCCTTAGAACACCGCGATGAGGAGAGCGGGGAGATGAACGGGTTGGGGAAGAGATGCTTTTTCGCGCTGCTCGCGTTCATCGCCCTCGCCGGCGCCAGCGTCCAGGCCCAAGCCTCCAGGACCGCCGCCATCCAGATCGTCGCCGTGGTTCCCGCCGTCCTCCGCCTCTCCCTCGATTTCTCCTCCGACGCCACCGTCCAGCTCGCCGGATACATCCCTGGAACCGACGCCGCTCCCGCCCTCCACTCGAGGAGCGCGGGGGCCGGGTTCGAGATAAAGCCGGGCGCCAAGGTCGACCTCGGCAAAGCCAAGCTCTTGTCCAACCTCTCCTCCTGCTCCGTCAAAGTCTATTCCGCGAACGGCGGCACCCTCCGCGGCGAGAGCGGCGACGCTGGCTCCTCGATCCCCTACCAGCTTCAGCTCGGCGACGCGGCCGCCGAGGCCCGCGGCGGAACCTTCACCTTCAGCGCCCGGGGCAGGACTACCAGGGACGGCGATCCCCTCACAGTCGCCCTCGCGATCGACAGCGTTCCGACAAACGCCGGGAGCGGCATCTACACCGACCAGCTCATGTTCGCCATTTCGGCCAACTGACCCCTCCGCAAACCGTCGCGCCCCGCCGGCGGGCATTGGCGCCGCCCGAAAAAACCAGTAAGGTTATGGGCATAGAAGCTTCACATAAGGTGCGGGCGAAACCGCGATCGAGGAGGGATTCCATGAAGAGCGAAGTGCGGACAATCTGGGCGGGCGACATGGCTTTCGAGGCGGACGTGAACGGCCACGCCGTGCGCATGGACGCGTCGGAAGCCGACGGCGGCGCCGATTCCGGCGCACGCCCCAAGCCCCTCCTCCTGGCCGCCCTCACGGGCTGCTCGGGCATGGACGTCGTCTCCATCCTCAAGAAAATGCGGGAACCCTGCTCCTGGTTCGCCATGCGCGCCGAGGCCGAATCCAGGGAGGAGCACCCCAAGAAATACACCTCGATCAAGCTGGTCTATCAGTTCAAGGCGAGCGACGGCCTCAATCCGGACAACGTCCGCAAGGCCTGCTCCCTATCGCAGGAGAAGTACTGCGGCGTCAGCGCGATGCTTAAGGACACCGCTCCCCTCGCCTGGGAAATCGAATACATCTGAACTCGAACCTCGCGGCGCCGCCAATTTCGCCAGGCGCCGCGACTTTCCGGCCTCGCCCCCGCTCGGGTATTGAAAAAATATACTCTCTCCACTATACTGTAGCCAGGTAGCTGATTTTCTAATAAATGGGAATAAACCGCAGATTTTTCCACAATCTCCCGCAAAGTAAACAGCAACGCTGCCACGGGTCGCTTTTGAGTACCATAGGACGCCCTGAGGCGCCCGCCATTCTATCGCAATGAGGTGAAGGCACAAGATGTCCACAGACATTAAGTTGATGCGAAACATCGGGATTTCCGCCCATATCGACTCGGGCAAGACGACTCTGTCCGAACGCATTCTCTTCTACTGCCAGAAGATCCACGCCATCCACGAGGTCAAGGGCAAGGACGGGGCGGGAGCCACCATGGACTCCATGGACCTCGAGCGCGAGCGCGGCATCACGATCCAGTCCGCGGCGACGAACGTGCAGTGGAAGGACTACACGATCAACCTGATCGACACGCCGGGACACGTCGACTTCACGATCGAGGTCGAGCGCTCGCTGCGTGTCCTCGACGGCGCCATCCTCGTGCTCTGCTCGGTGGCGGGCGTCCAGTCCCAGTCCATCACCGTCGACCGCCAGCTCAAGCGCTACCACGTCCCGCGCCTTGCCTTCATCAACAAGTGCGACCGCACCGGCGCCAACCCCTTCAAGGTGAAGGCGCAGCTGCAGGAGAAACTGGGCCTCAACCCGGCCTTCATCACCATCCCCATCGGGCTCGAGGACAAGCTGGAAGGCGTCGTCGACCTCGTGAAGATGCAGGCCGTCTATTTCGACGGCCCCTCCGGCGAGGACCTCCGCTACGCCGACATCCCCGCCCACCTCGTGGCCGACGCCGAGCGCTACCGCGAGGAGCTCGTCGAGTCCGCCGCCATGTTCTCCGACGAGCTGGCGGAAGCCTACCTCGACGGCGAGTTCTCCAATGAGATGCTCATGGCCGCCATCCGCAAGGGCTGCATCGCCGAGCAGCTCGTCCCCGTCTTCGTGGGCTCCGCCTACAAGAACAAAGGCGTCCAGATCCTCCTCGACGGCGTCGCCAGCTACCTCCCCGATCCCACCGAGGTCCGCAACGTGGCCCTCGATCTCGATGACAGCGAGAAGGAAGTCGAGCTCATCGCCTCGCCCGCCGAGAAGACGGTCGCGCTCGGCTTCAAGCTCGAGGACGGCCAGTACGGCCAGCTCACCTACGTCCGCATCTACCAGGGCCAGCTCAAGAAGGGCGACGAGCTCTACAACACCAGGGCCCGCAAGCGCTTCAAGGTCGGCCGCCTCGTCCGCATGCACGCCAACGCCATGGAGGATATCGGCGAAGGATCCTGCGGCGACATCGTCGCGCTGTTCGGCATCGAGTGCGCCTCGGGCGACACCTTCTGCAACCCCGATCTCAACTACGCCATGTCCTCGATGTTCATCCCCGAGCCGGTCATCTCCCTCGCCATCGAGCCAAAGGACAAAAAGTCCTCGGACCAGATGGGCAAGGCCTTGAACCGCTTCACCAAGGAAGATCCGACCTTCCAGACCTACGTCGACCCCGAATCCAACCAGACCATCATCAAGGGCATGGGCGAGCTCCACCTCGAAGTCTACGTCGAGCGCATGCGCCGCGAATACAAGTGCGAGGTCGAGGTCGGCATGCCCCAGGTCGCCTACCGCGAAGCCATCACCCAGCGCGCCGACTTCAACTACACGCACAAGAAGCAGACCGGCGGCTCCGGCCAGTACGGCCGCGTGGCCGGCTACATCGAGCCCATCACCGAGCAGATCTACGAGTTCGTCGACCAGGTCAAGGGCGGCGCCATCCCCGTCGAGTACATCCCCTCCTGCGACAAGGGCTTCAAGGCCGCCATGCAGAAGGGCAGCCTGATCGGCTTCCCCATCGTCAACGTGCGCTGCCTCGTGAACGACGGCGCGAGCCACCCCGTCGACTCCTCCGACATCGCCTTCCAGCTGGCCGCCATCGGCGCCTTCCGCGATGCGTACGAAAAGGCCAAGCCCGCCATCCTCGAGCCCATCATGAAGGTCTCCGTCGAAGGGCCGAGCGAGTTCCAGGGCAACATCTACGCCTCCCTCAACCAGAGGCGCGGCATCATCACCGCCAGCACCGAGGACGGCAGCTTCTGCCGCGTCGAGGCTGAGGTCCCGCTCGCCGAGATGTTCGGCTACTCCACCGTGATCCGCTCCCTCACCCAGGGCAAGGCCGAATTCACCATGGAGTTCGAGAAGTACGGCAAGGTGCCGAACTCGCTCGCCGAGCAGCTGCGCAAGGACTATCTCGAGAAGCGCAGGAAAGAGCAGCAGAAATAGGATTTTAAGCGATGGGTCGCCCCAATCCGCGGGAATGCGGGTATACTAGGGGCGAGAGCATGCACCGAGGTGCAACGACACCGGAGCGGAGAGGCGGGACGAAAGCCCCGCCCGCCCGCGAAAAGGAGACCACATGCTGAAGGAAGAATTTATCTCGAAGAGTTCCGTGCGCGTCCTGGAGAAGTCGATCGCGGGCGGCCTTCAGGCCGGCAACATCGGCATCATCGCCAGCAGGAAAGGGATCGGCAAGACGTCCGTCCTGGTCCAGATGGCGCTCGACAAGCTCATCCAGGGCGAGAAGGTGATCCATGTCTCCTTCAACGCGCACACAAGCTACGTCATATCCTGGTACGAAAACATCTTCGACGAGATCGCCAGGCGCAAGAACCTCGAGGACCTGGGCAGCCTCAAGGACCAGCTCGTCCGCAATCGCGTGATCATGAACTTCACGCAGGAAGGCGTCTCCGTCGACCAGATCATCCACTCGCTCAAGGCGATGATCGTCGACGGCGGCTTCAACGCCAAGACGGTGATCGTCGACGGCTTCGACTTCTCCCGCGGCACGCCCGAGCGCTTCGAGAAGGTCAAGCAGTTCGTGTCGGAGATGGGCCTCGAGGTCTGGTACTCCTGCACGCTCTCCGGCGCCGACCCCCTCTACGACAAGGAAGGCGTGCCCGTGCTCCTCAGGGAGCTCCTGCCCTTCATCTCCGTCCTCATCGTGCTCGAGCCGATGCGCGACTTCATCCACTTCAAGGTGGTCAAGGACCACGAGCGGCTCAATCCCAGGGACCTGAACCTGAAGCTCGACGCCAAGTCGCTGCTGATCGCCGAGAATTGATTCGCGCTTCGCCGGAAGGCGACGAAAAGCCCGCCGCGGGAGACCGCGGCGGGCTTTTTTTTGCGGAGCGCCGGCGTTCGTAAGCAGCGGGCGGGTGCGGAAAGGCAAAGAAGGGCGCGGCGCTGGGCCGCGTCAGCGTTCGAGGTAGTAGTAGGCGGCGTTTCGGCCGGCGACTGAGGCCGCGGGGCATGGTCTCCCCTCGAGCGCGGCCCTCAGGGCATCGGCCTTGGCTCCGCCGCGGAGGAGGACAACGACGGACCGCGAGCGGCGCAGGAGGGCGGCGCCTATGGTCATGCGGTCGCGGGGCGGCGAGGGCGCCTGCGTGGCGAGGGTCAGGATGCCGGGAGCTTCGGACGCGCGGACCTGGTCCATCGAAAAGAGGCCGGCCGTGTGGCCGTCGGCGCCCATTCCCAGGATGGCGAGGTCGAAGACGGGAACGGGGCCGAGTGCTGTGAGGATCTCCTCGGCGTAGAGGGCGCAGGCCGCGGCGCGATCGCCTTCGGGCCAGCGATGGAGGGCGACGCGGGCGCCGGCGAGGGCCGCGGCTATGGCGGCGCCGTTGCGGTCGGGGCTGTCGGCGGGTACTCCGCGTTCGTCGCCCACCCAGAAATGGAGGCCGATGCGGGCGGCGAGCCCGGCGACCGCCGGGCTCGCCGCCACAGCCGC
>JAJTBU010000192.1 GCA_021286735.1 bacterium | reverse complement strand
GCTCATCTTCTCGTCCTTCACGAAGGGCTGGTCGAGGAGGCAGACTTCCGCCATGAGCTTGTGCAGCTTGCCGGCGAGGATGCCGTCGATGACCTTCTGCGGCTTGGCCTTGAGCTTCTCATCGAGCTCGACCTGCTTGGCGAAGATCTCCTGCTGCTCCTTGACCCAGGCCGCGTCCGGCTTGCTCTGGTCGAGGAACATCGGGTTGAAGGCGGCGATGTGCAGGGCGACGTCGTGGATGTATGCCTTGACCTGCTCGTTGTCGAAGGCGGCGGGATTTGCGGCCTTCGCCTTCACGACGACGACGATCTTGCCTTCGCCGTGCATGTAGGAGTGGAGGTACTCGCCGGCGCCCGCCTCGAAGTAGCGGACGCGCTTGAGGGCGATGTTCTCCTTGATCACGGAGGCGATCTCCTTGACCATGCCGTCGAGCTCTTCGTTGCCGGCGTTCGCCTTGGCGTCGAAGGCCTTCTGGGCGATCATGGTGCCCGAGGCGATGAAGTCGGCGTTCTTGGCGACAAAGTCGGTCTCGCAGGCGATCTCGACGACGGCCATGGCGTTGCCCGCCTCGACGACGAAGATGCGGCCCTCGTTGGTGGCGCGGGCGGCGCGTTTTTCGACGCCGGCCATGCCCCATTCGCGCAGGAGCTTTTCGGCGGCGGCGAAGTCGCCGTTGGACTCGGTGAGGGCTTTCTTGCAATCCATCATGCCCGCGCCGGTCTTTTCCCTGAGGTTCTTAATGTCCGAAGCTTTGATATCCACGATCGGGCTCCTTATTTCGTCTCGTACAGCTTGTCTTCGTCGATGATCGGCAGGGCGGGCTCGGCTTCGGGCTCCTCGGCGGCCACGGGCTCGGCGGTGGCCGAGGCGGCGTAGGTGTCGATATCGACCTCGACTTCTTCCTCTTCCTTGCGGACCGCGTCGGTGTGCACTTCCTCGGTCTCCTCGACGGGCAGGCTCTCGATGATCTTCAGGCCCTCGGAGGCGCCGGCCTCGACGACCGCGTTGGCGATGATCTGGGTGAAGAGGCTGATCGAGCGGATGGCGTCATCGTTGCCGGGAATCGGGTAGGTGATGCCTTCGGGGTTGCAGTTGGTGTCGACGACGGCGACGATGGGGATGCCCAGGCGCTGGGCTTCGGCGACGGCGATGGCTTCCTTGCGGGTGTCGACCACGAAGAGGACGCCGGGAAGGTCCTTCATCTCCTTGATGCCGCCAAGGTTCTTCTCGAGCTTGGTCTTCTCTTTCTGGAGGCTGGCCACTTCTTTCTTGGTGAGGCTCTCGAAGGTTCCGTCCACTTCCATGCGCTCGATCTTCTTGAGGCGCTGGATCGATTTCTTGATGGTGGAGAAGTTGGTGAGCATGCCGCCGAGCCAGCGGTTGTTGACGTAGAACTGCTCGCAGCGCTCGGCTTCCTTCTGGATGGCGGTCTGAGCCTGCTTCTTGGTTCCGACGAAGAGCACGGTCTTGCCGGAGCTGACGACCTTCTGGACGGCGTCGTAGGCGTCCTTGATCGCCTGGATGGTTTTCTGCAGATCGATGATGTGGATCCCGTTGCGTTCGGCGAAGATGAACTTCTTCATCCTGGGATCCCAGCGCTTGACCTGGTGGCCGAAGTGGACACCGGACTCAAGCAGGTTCTTCATTGTAACGACTGCCAAGAGTTCCTCCCGTGATCGGAATAATTCCGATCCCCTTCTCTAATTCTCGTCCCGTCGCGGCGTGCCGCGGCGGGCGGAAGATTAGGCACCGCGGGCGGGCGTCGTTTCGGACGCCGCCTGAGCCGTGCCCCGGCACTTTGTGCCTAGGCGCCTAAGGCGCTTGTGTGCTGGATCCGTCGGAGGCCGGAACAAGGGGGTGGGCCGAGATGCGGCCGGCTTCTCCGAAGTCATACCCAGCGCCTTTCAGCATGCCATAAAGCTCGCGGATTGGCAAGCCCACCACGCAGGACCAGGAGCCCCGCACCTGCTCGATGAAGCATGATCCGCGGCCCTGCAGCCGATAGGCGCCGGCCGCGCCGCGCCATTCCTCGCAGTCGAGGTATCGCTCGATCTCAATCGCGCTCATCGCCGCGAACCGCACCGCGGTCGTCGCGCAGACGGTGTCGCGGCTTCCCGTGCCGATTTCCGCCAGGCAGAGCCCCGTGAAGACGGTGTGCGTGCGCCCGGCGAGGAGGGCGAGCATCGCGCGGGCCTCGTCGCGGTCGGCCGGCTTGCCGATCGTTCGCCAGGCCTTGCCGCGGCGCAGGGCGACGAGGGTGTCCGAGGCGAGGAGAAGGCGGGGCGGGGGGGACGTTCCGAGGCCAGCCGCCTCCCGCGCCATCTTCATCGCCGGCGTCCGCGCCAGGAGCGCGATGCCGGCGATGGCCTTCTGCTCGGCCAGGGCAACGACGCGGTGCCCCGGCTCGAGGTGGTCGCAGGTGCTCTCGTCGATATCGGGGTGCACGACTTCGAAAGGCACCGAGAGCGAGCGCAGTATCTCCTTCCTGCGGGGAGAGGAGGAGGCGAGGACGATCGTTTCCATGCGGCGATTGTCGCAACGAAAGGCCGGGAGGTCTAGGGGGAGCGAAAGTTCCCTATCGAAACGCATTGACTTTACCCGAACCCGCGCGCTAGTATTCCACCGTCTCGCGGCGGGGGCCACACTCTCCCCGCGACGGCGCGGGCGATTAGCTCAGCTGGATAGAGCGTCGGCCTCCGGAGCCGAAGGTCGCGCGTTCGAATCGCGCATCGCTCATTTTCCCCGGAATTTACCTTCCTCCCGCTCGCCACGGTGTGGTATACCTAGTGGCGAGGGACTTCCATGAACGCGATCGAAACTATGATGAACAGCGAGTACGCGCGCCTCTACAGGACCGTCATGAGGCTCCGGGAGGAGTGTACCCAGCGCCCCAAGGGTTCCCTCGTGGCCAAGCGCAGGGGGAAGGGCATCTACCTCTATCTCGTGAAGCGGGAGGGCGGAAAGGTCGTGACCGAGTACGTCGGGAAAGAGGGCACCTGGAAAACCAAGGGCATGGAGGCGAAGGTCTTCGAGCGGAAGCGCTACGCCGCGGAGCTCCGCGAGGCCGAGATCCAGATCGCCAAGCTCAGGCGAATGATGAAGGCGAGCGGTGTTTTTTTCCTTGAACGGCAAGAATAAGTATTGTAGAATAACGTCAATATACCCTGGCCGCCCTTCCGCGGCAGCTTCTGAGAAGAAGGTTTGATGAAAGACATCGTTGCGGTCCACTTGGCCGAATATGAAGCACCTCCCGCCTGTGTCGCCTCGGCGCCGGCCACGGTCAAGCTCCTAGGGGAACATACGGCCAGCAACGATGGCATCGTGCTCGCGGCCGCCGTCTCCTTCGAGATGAAGGTCGCCGTATCCCTCCGCAAGGACTCCTCGATGCGCTTCTTCGCCGCCGACCTGGGGGAACGCAAGCGCGCCTCGTCGAGCACGTTAAAGTACAAGCGCGAGGACCGCTGGGCCAACCACGTGAAGTCCGTCTACGACTTTCTCTCGAAGCTCTACGATTTCCAAGGCAAGGGCATCAACGTTACGATCGGCGGGAACGTGCCGCAGGGGCTTGGCTTGGGCATCTCGGCGGCGATCAACATGGCCACCGCCCTCGCGCTCAAGACGGTTTTCAACCTTTCGATCCGTAACGAAGAGTTGGCGGAGCTTGCCTGCAAGGCGCAGTCCGTCTTCTTGGAACAGCCTGTCCCCATCTACGACTATCTCTCCTGCATCGGTCCGGGGGTGCGCTCCCTCTCCATCATCGATCTCCGCGTCCCGCGGCGGCGCGCGGTCCAATTCCTGGACGAGTCCTGGAACCTCGTGCTCACGGATTCCCGCGTGCCGCGGATGTCGGCCGAGGCGGAACTCAGGCAGCGAAGCGAGGACTGCAAAAAATGCCTCCAGTATCTGGCGCCGAGAGGCGGCAAGACCCTGAGGGACGTCCGCATGTCCGAGCTGGACGACCTGATGGGCGTCCTCCCCGAAAGCGTCCGCCGCCGCTGCATCCATATCGTGGAGGAGACCGCCCGCGTGCTCGAGGCCGAGGACGCCCTCTCCCGGCAGGACGCGCCCGCCTTCGGCAGGATCATGAACAAGTCCCACGCCTCGCTGCGCAACCACTACGAGATTTCGTGCCCTGAAGTGGATTGGCTCGTGAAGCGCTCGCTCGAGATCGACGGCGTGCTCTGCTCGAGGATGACAGGCCCCGGTTTCGGCGGCTGCGTCGTCTCCGTCATGAAAGCGGACGCCCGCGAGGAATTTATAAAGCGGCTCGAGGAATACGAGCGAATTTTCGGCTTCAAGGCCCACGTCTACGAAACCGCGATCAATGGCGGCATGAGGCTCGTCAACGCCTGACTTCTAGAAACTTCCGGAGAGTGCAATGCGAATCCTTCTGACAAACGACGACGGCTACGGCGCGCCAGGCCTCGATGTCCTTCTCAGCTATCTCGTGGCGGCGTCGGAAAGGGCGGGGGGAGCCCATGAGATCGTCGTCATCGCCCCGGAGACGGAGCGCTCGGGCGTTTCCCACGCCATGAGTCTGCGAAATCCCCTGAAAGTGAGAAAGCTCATGGAGGGCCGCTACACCTGTTCGGGCACCCCCGCCGACTGCGTGATCGTGGCAGGGCTCAAGGTCATGGAGGGGAAGGTCGACCTCGTCATATCTGGCATAAACAGGGGGCCCAACCTCGGCACCGATATCATCTATTCGGGGACCTGCGGCGCCGCGCGGCAGGCGGCCCTCGTCGGCATCCCCGCCATTGCCGTCTCCTGCGCGCGCTATGCCGAGCCGCTGGACTATCGGGCGGGGGCCGCCTTCGTCGCCAACAACCTCGACAGGCTGATCGCGACCTGGAGGCCCGACACCTTCATCAACGTCAACGCCCCGTCCTCCGACGACGAAAACTTGCCCGCCCGATGGGCGGTGCCGGGGAGAAATCGCTACCACGACACCATGAAATCCTTCGAAGGCGCCGAGGGCTATCTGTATTGCTACCTCGCTGAGGGCCGGAGCGAGCGCACCTTCGATCCAAGCTCCGACCACCACGCCGTCCAGGAAGGATGCATAGCGCTCAGCCTCGTGAACATCAACCCCGAGGCGGCCCATCCCGCGGAGTGGAATGGATCGGCCTTCCTCTAAGCCTCGCAAGCCCCGGGGAAGCGGCAAATCCCCAAAGTCCCCGCGGGCCGGCCGCGGCTCGCCGCGGCGGAGAAAAGCGGAAAAAGGCCTTGACGCGGGCAAAGGCTTTTCGGTATAGTCGCTTGCGTTGCCAGTGCGCCATCTTAGCTCAGTTGGCAGAGCACGTGACTTGTAATCTCGGGGTCCCCGGTTCGATTCCGGGAGATGGC
>JAJTBU010000191.1 GCA_021286735.1 bacterium | reverse complement strand
TCCAGCAGCGAGTGGATGAACACGATGCCTCGGCCCTTCCCTCCCACCGAACCGTCGACGAGCCGGCTGACGTAGTTCTCCTCCGCCATCATGCTGTCGTCGAAATTGGGCACGATGCCGCGCGACCGCTCCTTCTTGACGTTGTCGAGGATGCGCACGATGAAATCGCGCATCGCGGCGAGGTCGGGGAAGTCCGAGACGCGGTAGGGCTTGAGCAGGCGCGACATCTGTATCTCGCCGCGCGCCATGAGCCAGGCCGAGAAGTGGTTCCGCCCCGCGTGGTAGGCCAGGCTCTCGGGGGGGAGCGTGTGGAGGCTGTCGATGAACTGCTTCATGTTGCGCGCGCGGCCGATTTCGGTGCCGTCGGGCATGCAGAACCGGAAAGCCCCGAAACCAAGGTTTTCCTGCAGGTAGGTGGCGAGCTCCATCTCGAGAGATTCCGAATTCTTGTCGGCGAAGGAGGCGCCCATGGCGTAGGCCTTCTCGCGGATGCCCGGCTCGCTCGACTGGACCAGCACCGGCAGGTCGGGAATGCGCGACTTGGCCATCCGCAGGAAGTTGAACCCGGCCTCCTCGTCGCATATCCCCTTGCGGGGGAACCGGAGGTCGGTGATGACCGTCAGCAGGTTCGCCTCGTAGGTGTCGAAGATCTCGAGGGCCTCCTCGTAGCTCGACGCGACGAGGATTTTTGGCCGCGCCCGAATGGAGAGCAGCTTGTAGGTTTCGGTGACCCGCTCCTCCTCGATGAGGTTCTGGGTCTGTCGCAGGACGACTTTGTAGAGAACGGGCAAGAACCGCGAATAGTAGCGGACCGAGTCCTCGATGAGGAGGATGACCCTGACGCGCCCCGCGAGCGTGTCGGCCTGCACGTTCCTGACGTCCTCGACGTACTTGATCATTCCGACGAAGAGCTTTGAATAGCCGTTCCAAACGAACACCCTGTCGATGGAGGCGAGTTCAGGCGTCCTCATGTCGAGGTTTTCCAGGCTCGAGTTGTTGGTGACCATGAGGAGGATCGGAATGTCGGGCCAGATATGCTTCATCGATTGGGCTAGGGAGAGAGGCCCCTCGAAATCGATGCCCGCCATCAGGATGACGAGATCGAAGGCGCCGCCTCGGAAGAGGTCGAGCGCGGAGTCCTCGGTGTAGGCGCAGGTGATGCGCGGGATCGTGTTGAGGTTGAGCTTGAAGTACTCGCCGTAGATTTGTTCGGTCAGGACGCCGTCCGATTCGACCACGAAGGAGTCGTAGAGGCTCCCGACGAGGAGGACCTCGCGGACGCGGAAGCGCATGAGGTCGTGGTAGACGTTCCTCTCCCTGCGCTGTTGGTCATAGGCGGCCACCAGTTCGTTGAAGTACATGGGCCCATGATATCCTATAGAAGGATCGAGAGAAAGCGATCGCCCTTCCTTGACCCGGGTCGCTCTCCTCTATATCATCGTCGTTACTATTCGCAGGATCATGTTCCGCGACAGGAACAAATCGTACCGGGACCGGAGTGTAGTCGGATGAAAAACCTGAAGCTTGTGGCGGCAAGGCCCGATCGCCAGCGCAGCGTCATCAATGTGCAGGGCATCGAGGTCGGCAAGGATCTCGTCGTGATCGCCGGCCCTTGTTCGGTCGAGACGGAGAGGCAGACCGTCGAGACCGCGCTCGCCGTGAGGCGCGCGGGCGCCACGATGCTGCGCGGCGGAGCGTTCAAGCCCCGCACCTCCCCCTACGCGTTCCAGGGCCTCGGGCTCAAGGGGCTCAAGATCCTCGACAAGGCGAAGAAGGAATCGGGATTGCCGATCGTCACGGAAGTCGTCGACACGAGGGACGTATCCTGGGTCGGCGAATACGCGGACGTGCTCCAGATAGGCGCCCGCAACATGCAGAACTTCTCCCTGCTCCGCGAAGTAGGGAAATCGGGCAAGCCGATCCTCCTGAAGCGCGGCATGTACTCGACCCTCGAGGAGTGGCTCAACTGCGCCGAATACATCCTCGCAGAGGGCAATCCGAACGTCATCCTCTGCGAGCGGGGGATCAGGACCTTCGAGACCTACACGCGCAACACCCTGGACCTCTCCATGGTTCCGGCGGTCCACCACGAAAGCCACCTGCCCATCCTCATCGACCCGAGCCACGGCACGGGCATCCTCGAGATGATCGAGCCGATGAGCCTGGCCGCCCTGATGGCCGGCGCCGACGGCCTGGAGATCGAGGTCCACATCGATCCCCCGAACGCCCTGAGCGACAAGGATCAACAGCTGACGATCGCGCAGTTCGAGGACCTGATGGGCAAGATCCGCAGGACGCGGGCTTTCATGGAGAGCCTTCGTTCGGACGCTTCGCCCGATGGCGGAGAAGCGGCGGGGCGGATTGTCCCCGAAGCCGCGGTCAAGGCCTCCCGAAGCGAAAAGGAGCCCCACCCCTTCTCCGACGCGGTGGACTGAGGGGCCGCAGGATGGCAGACATCGCGGTTCAGGGCGCTCCGGGCGGCGTGCGCTTTTCGCCTTTGGCGTCCTTGTCTACTCTCGTCGATCCGGGAAGGACCCTCATCGTCACCGACCGCAGGATCCACGCTCTGTTCGGCTCGGCGTTTCCGCCCTGCCCTATCGCCTTCGTCCCCGAGGGCGAAGCGGCAAAATCCTGGGAGGTCCTCGGGGGGCTCTACCGCCGCCTCACCGATATCCGGATGGATCGCGACGGCCTGATCCTCGCCATCGGCGGCGGCTCGATAAGCGATCTCGCGGGCTTCGCCGCCCACACCTGGATGAGGGGCATCGCCTTCGCCGCGGCGCCGACCACCCTTCTCGCGATGACCGACGCCTCCCTGGGGGGGAAGAACGCCATCGACTTCGAGGGCTACAAAAACGTCGTGGGTTCGTTCCACCAGCCGGAGGCGGTCATCTGCGACATCGAGACGCTGCGCGCCCTCGACGGCGCGCAGTTTTCGTCCGGCATGGCCGAAGTCGTCAAGCACGCCGTGATCGATGGCGAGGAATATTTCTCGTTCCTCGAGGCTACGCTGTCGGCCGCGGGCGGGAGCGGATTCAATCACGAGTCCTGCTCCTCGGCCGCGCTGAGGCGCATGGTTGCCGACTCGCAGCGCGTCAAGCTCGCGATCGTCGCGCGCGACCCGACCGAGAAGGGAGAGCGCCGCATCCTCAACCTGGGCCACACGTTCGGCCACGCAGTGGAGATCGTGACCGGCGCGCCCCACGGCCACGCGGTGTCGATCGGGCTTCGCCTCGCCTGCGCCTACTCAGTGGCCCGCGGCGATATGGCGGAGGCCGCTAAGGCCCGCATCGAAAGCCTGCTCAAAGGCTATGGCCTGCCGGTGCGTCTTTCCGAGACAGCCTCGGGCGCGGTCGCCGACGGCGGCATCCGAAAGGCCATGGCGAGGCGGATCGCGGAGGCGCTGGTCATGGACAAGAAGCGCTCCGGCGGGATCGTCCATTTCGTAATCCCGCGCGCGATCGGCGAGGTGTCCGTGGAGCGGGTCGCCGTCGGAGCGCTGGCGGCTTTTCTAGAAGAGGTGGAGCTATGAACCGATTCGGCAGGATTTTCAGGGTCGAGCTGTTCGGCGAATCGCACGGCAAGGAAGTGGGCGCGATCATCGACGGCTGTCCGGCCGGCATACCCCTGGCGCCCGAGGACTTCGAGGCCGATCTCGCTCGGCGGCGCTCCGGCGGCGCAGGCACCACGCCGCGCCGGGAATACGATATTCCCCGGATAGTCTCGGGCGTCTACCGCGGCCGCAGTTCGGGCTCACCGATCTGCGTCTCCTTCTCCAACGGCGATACGGTTCCCGGCGATTACGAGCGCTTCGCGGACGTGCCGCGACCCGGCCACGCCGACTTCACCTCCCGCGTGAAGTATGGCGGCTACTCCGACCCGCACGGCTCCGGACATTTTTCCGGCCGCATCACCGTGGGCCTCGTTGCCGCGGGCGTCGTGGCCAAGAAGATCCTCGCCGGGGCGGATTTCTCCACATCCATCGTATCGGCCGGCGGCCAATCCGACGTCGGCGCGGCCGTGGAAGCCGCGGCGGCCGCGGAGGACTCCGTCGGCGCCGTCGTGGAGACGCGGGTGCGGGGCCTCCCCGCCGGCCTGGGCGAGCCCTTCTTCGACGCCTGCGAGAGCCTCGTCGCCCACGCCGTGTTCGCGGTGCCGGGCATCCGGGGAGTGGAGTTCGGCGACGGCTTCAGGGCGGCGGCGATGCGCGGCAGCCAGCACAACGACCCCTTCGTCGACGCGAGCGGCAAAACCGCGCGCAACGGCTCGGGCGGCGTCAACGGCGGCATCACCAACGGCAACGAATTGGTAGTCCGCGCCGCGGTTAAGCCCACCTCCTCGATCGCGGCTCCCCAGAGCACTTTTGATTTCCAGCGCGGCGAGATGACCCAATTGGTCATCGGCGGCCGCCACGACGCTTGCATCGCGCTCCGAAGCGCGGTGGTCATCGAGGCGGCGATCGCCATCGCGCTCGCCGACCTATCGCTCGCGGCGGCGGCGACAGCCCCGCGCCCGCTTTGAACCAAAGAATGGAGGACTACATGACGCTCGACGACCTGCGCCTGGACATCGACAAGATTGACACCCGCATCCTGGCCCTTCTCAACGAGAGGATGGAAAAAGCCATCCTGACCAAGAAATTCAAGACCTCGATCGAGGACGGCTCGCGCGAGCAGGTCGTCCTGGACAAGGTGAGGCGCTCAAGCCACTGCCTCGTCGAGCCCAAGTTCTCGGTGGACATCTATTCCTTCATCATGTCGGAGAGCAAGCGGCTCCAGGCCATGAACTTCAAGACCATCGGCTTCCAGGGCGAGCACGGAGCCTACAGCGAGGTGGCGGCCCGGGCGCTCTACCCGCAGGCCGCCGCCATGCCCTGCCGCGAGTTCAGCGACGTCTTCGACGCCGTCGGATCCGGCCTCTTCGACTGCGGCATCGTGCCGGTGGAGAACACGCTCGGCGGCCTGGTCGGCCCGGTCAACTCCACTCTCATCTATACCGACCTGAAGATCATCGCCGCGGTCGACATGCCCGTGAAGCACTGCCTCCTCTGCGTGCCCGGCGAGGATCACCGCGAGCTGCGCCACGTGTGGTCGCACTCCCAGGCCCTGGCCCAGTGCAAGAACTTCATCGCCCGCAACCACCTTGAGCCGGTGACCTACTACGATACCGCTGGCGCGGCGCGCAGCATCGCCGAGTCGAGGCCCAAGGGCGTCGCCGCGATCGCCAGCAAGTTCTGCGCCGACCTCTACGGGCTCGAGATCATCAAGGAAGACATCCAGGACTCAGTCCACAACAGGACCCGCTTCTATGTCCTCGCCACCGAGGCGAACGCCGAGGACGGCGACAAGTGCTCGGCCGTCTTCACCGCGGGGGACAA
>JAJTBU010000190.1 GCA_021286735.1 bacterium | reverse complement strand
GTCCACCAGTTCACCAAGGTCGAGATGTTCGCCTACACCCTGCCCGAGGAATCCGACGCCATGCACGCCTACCTGCGCTCGATCGAGGAGAAGATATTCGGCGGCCTCGGCATTCCCTTCCGCGTCGTGGACACCTGCACCGGCGACCTGGGCGCCCCGGCCTACCGCAAGTGGGACCTCGAAGCCTGGATGCCCGGCCGCAACGGCGGCGAGTGGGGCGAGGTGACTTCGACCTCCAACTGCACCGATTTCCAGGCCCGCCGCCTCAACATCAAGTACAAGGACGAGGACGGCAAGAACAAGTTCGTGCACATGCTGAACGGCACCGCGGTCGCCTGCTCGCGCGGCCTCGTGGCGGTGCTGGAGAACTTCCAGCGCGCCGACGGCTCGATCGCGATCCCGCCCGCCCTGGTGCCCTACTGCGGATTCTCGGAGATCAAGGCCAAGTAGGCATTCCCGCCGCTCCGCAGCGGCGAGCGAGAAAGGGCGCGGCCTGGGCGATCCGCCCGGGCCGCGCCCTTCTTTTCAGCGCCTATCGATCATTCCGCGAAGCCTATCCCCAGCACGCGGAGCCTCCGCTCGCCGACAGGAAGCCTCACCACCGCGATCTCGCCCACCCGCTTGCCGATCAGCGCCTTGGCCACCGGGCTCGCCCAGCTGACATAACCCCGCTCGGGGTCGCTCTCGTCGGCGCCCACGATGCGGTAATCGACCACCTCGCCGCGCTCCTCGCTCACGCGAACGACCAAACCGAAGACGACGCGCTCGAGGCTCGCGGGAGGCTCGACCACTGAGAGGGCGGCCTTCATCCGCGTGAGGTAGGAGACGCGCCTGTCGATGGTGGAAATCCGCCTAATAAACTCGGCTTTCGCCGCGGGCTCGGCCGCCGCCAGAGCTCCCGCCGCGCGCGGCCGCTCCTCTTCCGCAAGCCGGCGAAGTTCGTCGGCCATGAGGAGGGCGCCCTCGGGCGTCATATAGTTGCGCGCCCCGGGAGGGAGAGGCAGCGGAATCTCGTGCATGCCGCCGGTCTCGTCCGCGCCGGCGTCCTCGTCGACAAAAGCCCTGCTCACGGCTTCCTCCTCGCTCGGCGCGGCCCGCCTTCGGCTATTTCGGGCGCTTGGTGCGGTGGGTGGCCTGCATCGAGCGCTCGAAGGCCTGGATGGCGGTCTCGACATCGCCCGAGACGATCAACCGATACAGCATATCGACCACGGAGAGCTGGGTCAGGCGCGAGGTCTCCGCCCCGCTCCGATAGACGCGCTCCGAGGCCGGCACGCTGATCGCGATGTCGGCGAAGCCCCTCAGCTTGTTCGCCCCTTCCATCGTCAGGGTGATGACGCAGGCTTTTCGCTCCTTGGCCTGCCTGGCCACCTCGAGCATCGCGTCGGTCTCGCCCGAGTAGGAGACGATGAAGGCCACCTGACTCTCCTTGAGCGAGCAGGCGGCGGCGATCTGGGCGTGGCTGTCGAAGGTGTAGGAGGCCGGAATGCCTATCCGCAGGAGTTTTTGGTGAAAATCGGAGGCGACGATGCCCGAGGCGCCGATGCCGAAAAGCATCGTCAGGCTCGCTCCGAGGATTTTCGAGGCGGTGAGGTCGAGCACGGCGGGATCGAGGGTGCGGGTCAGGTCGCTCAGGCTCTGCCGCGCGTAATCGATCACCTCGCGGATCGCGCGCTCGGCGGGCGTCTTCGACTCGAGCTCCAGATCAGGCAGGTACTTTTCGTCGACCTCGCGGAAGACATCCTTGGCCAGCCAAAGCTTGAACTCGCTGTATCCCTTGGCGCCGATGCGCTTGCAGAAGCGGATGACGGCGGCCCCGCTCGAGGCCGCGTTGCGCGAAAGCTCGACCACATTGTAGTAGAGCGCCTTCTGCGGCTGGTCGAGAATGAAGAGCGCCACTTTTCGTTCAGCCTCGGACATCTCGGGCAGCATGCCGCGGATCATGTCCGAAGCGCTCGGTTTCGTTTCCTCAACCATGGGCTTATCTCCAGGGGGCGGTTTCGGCGCCGCGAGGGCGGCGTCCGCGCCGCCCGGCGCCCAGCGCCCTAAATCTTGGCGATATACGAGGAGATATCCTTTCTCCAGGCCTGTTTCTCGCCTTCGCGTTCCCAGCGGATTCGGCGCTTGACGACGAAGGCGCCCTCGCTCCCGTTCTTGAAGCCCACGACGGCGAAGCATCCCGCGCCGAGGTAGACGACTTTCTCGCCCTGCGCCAGCGTCTCGGCGGCGGCGACGCGCTCCAGCGCGCAGTCGAAGTGGACGGGCTCGTTCGTATCCTTGTCGCCCAAGGCTCCCGCCAGGTCGAAGATCGGCTTGTGGCAGATCGCGCAGTCGACGACAGGCAAAGCCTTGCGAGGCTCCTCCTTGCGGATGCCCAGCGTCGAGGTGTCCCTCTGGTGCCGTCCCTGCGCGCGCTGATCCTGGCCATGGGAAGGCCCGCGCTGCTGCCCGCCTCCGTGGCGGGGCTGGCCCTGGCGCTGCGCCCCCGGCCGCCGGCCCCCGCCCTGCGGGCCCTGGGCTTTTCCGTTGTTGTTATTGCTGGCGTTCATCGGCATCCTTCTTCTTCAACGTGCTCGTCAGAAAATTCGCGATCCTGGTGACGGCGTCGTCCACGTAAGTATCGTCGTCCAACTTATGACGCATCTCGTGGAGCTTGTAAACATCCTGCGATCGCAGACTCGCGAGCTGGCGATCCGCGGCGCGCCCATCGGAGAGGCCGGACCCCGCCCATCCGAGCGGATCCCTGCCGGAAGCTTCATTTCTCTTCATACCGTCTCGTCGAACGCTCCTTCGTAGCGCGCGGGCTCTTTCCCCGGAGAGATGAGCACCACGTCGTAGCGGATTGTCTTCCCACTATATTGTCGATAGTTCGCGAGATAAATCTTAGAAGTTTCGATGATGCGCTTCCGCTTGGCGGCGCCGATCGCGTATCCCAGGTCGGCCGGGCCGTTCCGCCTCCACCGCTTCACCTCGACGAAGGCCAAGATATCGCCCTTGGCCGCGACGAGATCCAGTTCGCCCCTGCCCGCCCTGAAGTTCCGGGCCAGGATGGCCCAGCCCTCCCCCTCGAGAAGCGCGGCGGCCGCCGCCTCCCCTTCCCTGCCGTAGGCGCTGGACGACGCTCGCTGCTCCACACAACTAATACGCGCCGGATCGGCGGCGGCGCATCAGGAAGGGGCCTCGGCGAAACAAAAAAAGCCCGGCCGACGCCGGGCTCTCCCTGTTCCGAAAAAGAAATCAAGCCTTCTGAGCCGCCTCTTCCTTCTTGGAAACGATGAGCTCCTTGACCTTCGACTTCTTGCCGATCTTGGTGCGGATGTAGTACAGCTTGGCCCTGCGGACCTTGCCGCGGCGGATCACGTCCACCTTCTCGACGCGCGGGGAGTTGATCGGGAAAACGCGCTCGACGCCGACGCCGTAGGAATTCTTGCGCACGGTGAAAGTCTTGCCGATGCCGGCATTCTTGATCGCGATGACGAGGCCCTCGTAGGCCTGGACTCGCTCGGTCTTTCCCTCGACGATTTTAAAGCTCACGCGAACGGTGTCGCCCACCTGAAACGCGGGGAGCTCACTCTTGATCTGTTCGGCCTCTATGGACTGTACCAGGTTCATTCCATCCCCCTCCATCGATAACTTCACGCAATAACCCGCTTGCTTCGACGGGCAAATTGTCCAAGGTCAGAAGCTCAGGGCGGTAGGCCAGCGTCTTGGCGATGCTCGCCTTCAGCCTCCACCGTGCGATTTGCGCATGGTTCCCGGACAATACTACATCCGGGACTTTTATTGTATCATAAAGAGCCGGGCGTGTATACTGGGGATACTCGAGAAGCCCCTTCGAGAAGCTCTCTTCCTCCAGCGACTCACCCGAGATAACCCCCGGCCTGAGCCGGTATATCGCGTCGACGAGGACCATGGCGGCGATCTCCCCGCTAGAGAGGACGTAATCCCCGATCGAGACCTCGTCGGTCACCCTCGTGTCGATAATCCGCTGATCGACGCCTTCGTAGCGCCCGCAGAGGATCACGAGGTTCTCCTCCTGCGACAGCTCCTGGGCCATGGCCTGATTGAAGAGCCGGCCCGAGGGCGTGACGAAGATCGTCCGCACCGAGGGGGAACCGGCCGCCTCCAGGGCGCGGTCCAAGGGTTCGGGCTTCATCAGCATGCCCGCGCCGCCTCCGAACACCTCGTCGTCGCACTTGCGGTGCTTGTCGGTGGCGTAGTCCCTGATATTGACGAGGGAATAGTCGATCAGGCCGCCGGCGACCGCCCGCTTCATGATCGAGGCCTCGAAATACGCCCTCACGATGTCGGGAAAGAGCGTCAGGATCGTGAATTTCATTCGAGGAGCCATCCGGCGAGCAGCTCCATCGTGCCCGCGCCGACGTCCACCGCTCCGATGAATTCGCCGCGGAAGGGCACGAGGCAGGCGGCGCCGCCTTTTGCCGGCTTTATCTCGAGGAGGGGATCGGCCCCGCCGTCCAGGACGCCGACGACCTCGCCGACCGGCTCGCCCGAAAGCGTGAGCTTCAGCCCCACGAGATCGTGGATGTACCATTCGTTCTCGGCCAGCGGGCTGGCGGCCTCGCGGGGGAGGAAGAGCTCCATCCCCGTGAGGGCGCGGGCCTTCTCCGGCGAATCGTAGCCGGCGAAGACGATGCTCATGCCGATGGCGCCCCTGTCCACGGCGGCTATCCGCATCGGCGAAGCGAGCTCGGGCTTGCCCTCGGGGCCGAGGAGCGCGAACTCCAGCGATGCGAGATGGTCGAACTCGCCGGAGTAGCTCTGTACCTTGAGGGCGCCTCGGACGCCCTTCGGGGCGCCGAGCTTGGCTGCGGCCAGGAGTTCCCGGCCAAGAGGTCTTGTCATCGGAGGCTGATCAGTCCAGGATCTCCAGGATCACGCGCTTGGTCTGGGCTGTCGCGCAGGCCGAGAGGATCGTCCTGATCGCCCTGGCGATGCGGCCGTTCTTTCCGATCACCTTGCCGATGTCGGCATCGGCGACCTTGAGCTCGAGGATCGTCGACTTCTCGCCCTCGATCACCTTGATCTCCACGGCGTCGGGCTCGTCGACGAGCGATTTTACAATGTACTCAACGAGATCGCGTTCCACTTGTTACTCCTTGCGAAAAACACAGGAAAGGCGGAGAGGCCGAACGGATCGGCCGGCCCTTTACTTTACCTGGATGTTTTTCTTGTTGAGGAGGGAACGGACCGTGTCGGAGGGCTGGGCGCCGCGGGCGAGCCAGAACTTCGCCTTCTCCTCATCGATGCGGATCTGCTTATCGGCGGCCTCGATGGGATGATAGAGGCCGATCTCGTCGATAGTCTTGCTGTCGCGAGGGGTCCTCGAGTCCATGATGACGATACGGTAATAGGGACGAGCTTTCGCGCCGAATTTCTTGAGCCTTATCTTGACGCTCACGGATTCCTCCTG
>JAJTBU010000189.1 GCA_021286735.1 bacterium | reverse complement strand
AGTCGGTGCAGGTTTGGGCCGCGACGCTCTTCAGACATTCCGCGAGCCATTCTTTCTGCGTGTTGAAACATGGAATTATGATGGAAATCATCGCGCCCTCTCCTTCCCTCCGCCGCCGGAACGGCCAAAGGCGCGGCGGATCATGTCGGCGAGCTTGCGGGGGCTGAGTCCATATTTTTTCAGCGAGATGAAATAGTAGTAGACCGCCGGCAATCCCATCTCCCAGGGGGTCCACGCGATAAAGCCGGAAGCGACCCCCAGGGCGAGAATGACAAAAGCGAGGGAGATATCCCGGGCATCCAGAATGTCGAGACCATGGCGTTTCGAAAGAAGCGCGGCCCCAAGCAGGAGCGTCGCCATTCCCGCGACCGCAGTCGCCGCGCTTAAGCCAATCGCCCCGAAGAGGCGGACGACGGCGAATTGCAGAAGAATCGCGCCGGCGGTCCCCGCGACGATGCTCACCGCGACGGGGGTTTTTGTGTCGCCTTTGGAGTAATAGGAAAAATTAACCAAATTCGCGAGCCCGGCCTGCACGACCCCGAAGGATCCCGCCCCGAAGATGGCGGCCAGGGACGCCACATCCCCGGCGTTGAAGCGCCCGTGTCCGAAGAGCAGGCCGAAGAGCGGCTTGGCGAAGACTATCATGCAAATGACGCCGAGGCCGAAAACTCCGAAGACAATCCGCTTGGCCTCAGCCATGAGTTCGGCGAACTTGGCCTTGTCCCGCGCCATCACCGCTTCCGAGATGAAAGGATAATATACGGAGATGAAGGTTCCCACGAGGAGGCTCCGCGCCACGCCCAGCAAGGAGGAGCTCATGCTGAGCAGGGTGATGGAGCCCGCCGGGAGATAGGAGGCCAAGCCCTTTTCGACATAGCCGGCCGCGATGCCCAGAAGCCCCCCGACGAAGAGCGGCAGGGCTTTCTTCGCCTCCCTCAAGCCGAACAGAAAATCGATCCGGCCGGGCAGGATTTTCTTCCTGAATACGGCGACGAGAAGAATCGCGAAGTTGGCCGCAAGACCCGCGAGGGTCGAGACCACGATGCCCGCCACTCCCATCTTCGCGATGAAGAAGAGGAGGCTGGTGGATAGAACCGAGTTGAGGAGGCTCCCCGAGTTTCCGAATATGAAATACCTGTCCGATTTGAGGACGTTGTCCAGGATCACGCAGAGCGGAGCGAGCACGATGGCCGGCAGGGAAAGCAGAAGAAGAAATTGCACGGTTCCGATGGTTTCCCGATCCAGGCCGCCCAGAACGGCGCCGGCGATTGTGCGGCCGAAAAGCGCGAAGAGCCCCGCCAGGATGAGGAAGGCCGCCGCCGTGACCGAAAGATAGGAGGCGAGGAAGTCGGGTTCGCGGCCCTGCGCCCTGTGCGCCTGGCTTCTGGGCGGCACCAGTGCCGTTAGCGAATCGGAGAGTAGACCGGCCGGGGTGTAGAGAAGGCTCACCGTGGCGTAGTAGGCGTCGCTCAGCGCGCCCGCCCCGTACCGGGCCGCCACGATCACGCTTCTCAGGAAATTGAGGGCCGTGTTCAGGATGGTGAAGACGGCCATCTCCGCCGACGAGGAGACGGTCGATTCGCGGCGCGCGAAAAGCCGATCGCGCAGACCTGCTTTCATGCCAGTTCCAGCCTTTTCGCGGCCGCCGCGAGCGTGATCGCCTGCGCTTTCTCCAGTTCGCTTCCCTCATCGAAAAGCCGGACGCAATCCTCCGCCAAATCCCCATGCCCGGAGAGCGCATCGCCTATCGAGGCCCGGCGGCGCTCGAATTCGGCGCGCAGATCGGGATTGTTCTTATACCAATAGTTGAAAGGGTTCATGTCGTGCCGGCTCGGCCTGCCGAGAATCCCGTCCACGGCGTAGCCGATAGCCTTCCTCCCCCGGTGGATAAAGCGGAAGGCGGGCGTTTTCAGACGCTCCATATTGGCGAGCGTGGGGTTCAGGCGCCAGCGCTGCCAAGGGTAGGCGGCGGCCTCGGGGAAGTATTTGTTGATCATCGCGAGGAATATGTGTTCCCCTCTCTTGTGGCGCGGCGGAATCCGGGCCGCCCAGGAGGCGAGGTCGGGATGCAGGAAGGGCTCGTCGGTTTCGGTGAGTCCCTGCGCCGACACGCTTCCGTTAAGTATCGCGTTGGCGCCCCGGGTCGCGATCGCGAAGGCTTCCTGGTTGGGGTAGCGGCCGAGGACGGTATCGACTGCCTCCCGGATATGGGGCAGGAAGCGCTTCGAGTAGGCCCACTCTTCGGCGGAAGGGGGCACGTGCGCATCGGTCTCGACATAGTCGCCCTGGCTGGCGTCGGCGAGGTTGCCGTTGTGCAGCAATCCGTAGTGCCGCCAGTCGATCATCCGGTAGCTGCTCAGGGCGTGGGCCGACCCCGCGTAGATGATCATTCCATCGTTGGCTTCGACGCAGTCGTCGATGGAGGTGGCGAGAAAGTCCCCGCCGTCGAGCTGCCTGAACAGATGCTCGCAGCCCAGGTCGCGGGATATCGCCGCCGCGATTTTTTCGTCCGCGCAGCCCGACTGTCCGAAGGTCAGGGTGAGAATGTCGGAGAATCCCAGCTTTCGGGCGAAGAAAAGGATCATCCGCGAATCGAGGCCGCCGGAAAGCAGCGAAAGGTGCCCGTATCCATACTCGAGGTCCTTCTCGAATCCCTGCCGCACGGCGAGAGTCATGCGTTCGTAAAATCCGTCCACGATCTCATCGAAGCTTTCGCCGAGGAATTTTTCGTTGTCGTAGACGAAGTAGCGCCTCACCCGCGGAGCCTGGCCCGCGGCGATTTCCAGGCAGCGGCCCGGTTCGAGCTTGCGCACCCCCTCCACGAGGGTCCTGTCGTCGGCCATGTAACCGAAGCTGAGCATGTAGTAGCCGGCCGTCTCGTCCAGGCGCGTCGCCTTTCCGGCCGAGCGCAGCATCGCGGCCATGTCCGCGAGCGATGAGGAAAAGAAGGTGGCGCCCGTGGTTTCGTCGTACGCGTAGTACAAATATCGGGAGCCGAAATGGTTAGTGAAAAGAACGCCCTTGTTCTCGGCCAGGTCCCAGATAAAGCCGCCGAAGCCGCCGCGCAGGGCGGCCGGGAATCCCGATGGATCTTTCGCCGCCATCGCCGCCACCGCCGAACCGATGTCGGCCGCCGCGAAGGATCGGACGAGTTCGCGCGAGTTCAGCGTGACGCCGTCCAGGCAGATAAAATAGTCTCCCCTATCGCCGAAGCACTTGTCGTCAGCGAACTTGTCCAGAAATTTTTCGGCGATGCGCAAGTCGCCGCGGAGGACGATTCCTCCATCCTTGCCGCTTGCGATCGAGGAGGAGAGGGGGCTCCCCCCCCCGGGTGAGACGACGCCGGTGAATCCGCTCATTCGGCCGACCTCTTTTCCCCGGAGTTCAGGAGGGATTCAAGCCGGTCAACAAGCGTGTCAGCCTGATACTCCCTCGAATACCGGCTAATGATCTCGTCCGGGTAAAAGGCGTCGCCAGTTTCGCCGCGTTCAAAACGCCCGCGCCAAGCCAGCATGAATGAAAGTATCTCGTCCGACTCCATCGAAAGACAGTACCCATCCGCCTTTGGGGCGAAGAGGCCGGCGCGGAGATCCGAACCCGGGCGGCTTAGACCGATTATGGGTCTTCGGACCGCGAGGTACTCGAAAGTCTTTGTCAGGAGGGCGCCGGGGCCGCTCATGGAGTCGCAGAGCAGGAGAAAGGCGGACTCAGCCTGCAGGCGCAAAGCCTCCCTGTTGTCGACCGGGCCGAGGAAGCGCGGCGCGACGCCGGCCGCTTGAAAAGCCCTTTCAACCGACTTGATCGGACTGCCTGTGAAGCAGATCTGGGGTTTTTCCCCCGCCTCCGCGGGCCAAGCCAAAAGGGCCTTCGCCAGGGGCTCCACCGTGAATTCGCCTTCGTTATAGGAGCCGGTATAGAGGATGCGCCACTGCGGCGGAGCGGACGCCTCGAAAACCGCGGCGGGAAGGTGCTCGGCGAAATAGCCATTGTACAAAACCATCGCACCGCCGCCCGCGCCGGCATCGGCCGGCCCCGTCGCAGCCGCGGCCGGCGGCTCGGGAGAGCCTATCCTCAGCGCCTTGTCGACTAACTTTTTCAGTTTCTCCGACACGGTAAGCACCAAATCGGTCTCCCTGCCGTAGGTGCGGAAGCGCCGGGCGAGAAATCGGCTCCTGGGGGAGTCCGCCAGGGTGTTCGACGCGAACTGCCCGAAAAAGTCCCTGAAATCGGCGACCCATGCGCAGCCGGTCGCTTTTTTGACCTTCCTCGCCACCTCGTGGGCGGAAAGGGGAAAGGAGGTCGAAATGACGGCGTCGAAGCTTCCCCCTCTCTCCGCCTCCGCGAGCGCAGCGGAAACCGCGGCTTTGGACCAGAGCAGGTAACTGTCCACCATCGGCAGGTAGGGCTTCAGCGCCGTCTTGAGCTTGTCGACGAGGCCGGCCTCCGGAGCCTGATTTCCCGAGCCCGGAGCCTCTTCGAGAAGGGGATTGTGGATCTTGAGAGTCCTGAGGTCGCGGTTCAGGTTTTCGTAAAAATAACTGCAGGATTCGGCTTCCTGCCCGTCTCCGCATATCACCGTCACGTCGTGGCCCCTATCGAAGAAGCGGCGCGCCCAGGACATGGCCCTGAATCCGCCCACGTTCATATAGGGAGGGAAGTAATATGACACAATCAGGATTCGCATCGGCTCCGCTCTCCCTTTTTAGCCAAAGATCGTCCGATAGGGAAGGAAAACCGCGACGTCATTCAGGTTGAGGATGAGCCATCGCGTGATCTTGGCGAGATAATAGCAGAAAATCCCAAGCTGGAGGAGGTTCGTTTCAAGCCGGTGCCGCTCCTGCTTTTCCGGCGCCGCGCCTGTGACCGCGAGGGGAAGAAGCAGGACGACGGCGATCTTGAAGTAACTGCCGAAGCGCACGAAGATCGCTTCGATCGTGCCGTAGAGCGTGAATATGAGAAGCATGAGAAAAGCATTCTTGATCACCGGTTCAGCATGCCAAGCATATCGATACATCAGGAAGAAAAGAACGAAAACTTCCAGAAAATTAAGAGGGTTGATCTTGTTCCCGCCACCGCCGGAGATGTAATGGATAAAGCGATCGGTAAAGCTCGTCCAGATCAATGAACTGAGACTGGTAAGAGCGACGATGAGAAAGATCGCTCCTGTCGCCGTGGCCAACGCGAATATGGCGTTTCGCGCGCGCGGCGAAAACTCTTTCGATAGAAGCAGGTAGAGCAAAAGGATCAGGGCTGAGTAATGAAAGCCGGCGGCGAGGATCGAAAAAACCAAAGCCTTGACCGGCTTCCGATCCATGACGGCGTCCATGACCAAAAAAGCGATGCCGATCGCGATGCCCTGCCTGAGAATGACGAAGCTCCCATAGAGCATGAATTCGATCCCGTAGACATAGAGGCCAATCGACGAATCGCCTGAACGATGTTCCACGATGTAGACCG
>JAJTBU010000188.1 GCA_021286735.1 bacterium | reverse complement strand
CTTATAGTACATATTGTCATGTGATGATTATTGCGCAACGCACAGCGGTCAGTTTGTTCATCGCGACAACCGAGGAGCCAAGACATGAAAAACAGTGGACGGGCGGACTACGGCGCGCGAAAAGCGATGCTGCGACCGGATATTTCCATCGCGCTGGTCGGGGAGGCAGGCCAGGGAATTCAATCCATCGAGACAATCCTCGTCTCCTTGGCGCGAGCGAAGGGTTACCACGTCTACGCGACAAAAGAATACATGTCGCGAGTCCGCGGCGGGATCAACTCCACCTCCGTCAGGATATCGACCTCGCCTGTCGACGCGCTGGCAGATCGCGTCGATATCGCGATTCCCCTACTGCCTGCGGGGCTTCCTTACCTGAAAAAACGGCTCACAAAAAACACCGCTTTGATCGTTGACGGGAGCCTCTTCCCTCAAAAAACTCGCGCCATGATAGATATCCCGCTGGCGGCCATCGCAAGTGAAGTCGGGGGAGCGATCTATGCGAATACCATAGCGGCTGGCGTGGTATGCGCGATCATCGGCGTCGATGAGAGCGCGGCCGAATCATTTGTAGCCGACCGCTTCGCCCAAAAAGGCGAAGCGGTCGTGGCCAGAAACAAGCTGGCCATCAAGCGCGGCTTCGACGCGGGGCGCGAAATCGACTTAAGTTTCCGGCTGGCGCGGCCTTCGAAAAAGAAGAGCGGCAACATCACCCTGGCGGGCGCCGACGCCGTAGCGCTCGGCGCATTGGCCGGCGGCTGCGATTATGTGTGCGGCTATCCGATGTCCCCGTCGACCGGCGTGCTCGAGCGCCTCGCCGCCTATTCTCAACGGCACGACATAATCGCCGAGCAGGTCGAGGATGAAATCGGCGTCATAAACATGGCCCTCGGCGCCTGGTATGCCGGCGCCCGCGCCTTGATAACGACGTCCGGAGGCGGTTTCGCCCTCATGTGCGAGGGGCTGAGCCTCGCCGGCATGATCGAATCGCCGCTCGTGGCGCACCTCGCGCAAAGGCCAGGTCCAGCGACCGGACTCCCGACGCGGACGGAGCAAGGAGATCTCAATCTTGCTCTTTACGCCGGGCATGGCGACTTCCCCCGCATCATCCTCGCGCCGGGGACGCTCGAGGAAGGTTTCACGCTCACCCAGCGGGCCTTCGACCTCGCGGATCGCTATCAGGTTCCCGTATTGATCCTCACCGACCAATATTTTGTCGATACCTATTACGATACGAAGCGCTTCAAGCCCGCCGCCATGGGCGATCGCCGATCCATCGTGGAGACCGATGCGTCGTACAAACGCTATTCGGTGACGCGGAACGGCGTCTCGCCTCGCGGGATCCCCGGTTTCGGCAAGGGTATCGTCTGCGTGGATAGCGACGAGCACGACGAAAGCGGCTATATCGTGGAGGACGCCGAGGCTCGAGTCCTGATGGCGGACAAGCGCATGCGAAAAGCGCGGGCCATCAACAAAGCGGCGATCAAGCCGACCTACATCGGCGGGAAGGACGCTGAGAACCTCGTAGTGACCTGGGGATCGACCTTCACGATCGCCCGTGAGGCGCTCGCCGCCCTTGGAAGACGCGATACGGCGCTCCTCCATTTCCCCTGGCTCCACCCATTCCCGATCGGCGCGGCGAAAACGCTGCGCGGGGCCAAACGCGTCATCGTCGCGGAGAACAACATGACCGGACAGTTCGCGGACCTGATCACGCGAGAGACGAGCCTGCCTATCTCGTCTCGAATCTTGAAGTATGACGGGCGGCCATTTTCGGTCGAAGAGCTCGCAGACGCTGTCGCGAGGGAGCTCGATACACATGAAGCCGCGCAACGCAGACCCCCGAAGCGAGGTGCATGACATCATGGCTAAAAACCAGTTCGATTTTGACCAGCCCATCGATATCGCATGGTGCCCCGGGTGCGGAGACCACGCCATCCGCAAGGCCCTGCTCGCGGCCTTGGATGAGCTCAAGCTATCCCGGGAAAAGGTCGTGCTCGTATCGGGCATCGGCCAGGCGGCCAAGATGCCGCAGTATATCAATGCGAGCTTTTTCAATGGCCTTCATGGCCGGGGCCTGCCTCCCGCCACGGCGATAAAGGCATGCAATCCGGAGCTTACGGTAATTGCCGTGGGAGGCGACGGAGACATGCTCGGGGAAGGCGGCAACCACCTGATCCATTGCGCGCGCCGGAATCCGGACATAACGCTCTTCATCCACGAGAACATGATCTACGGCCTCACGAAAGGCCAGGCCGCCCCGACGAGCAGGCCAGGGTTGATAACCCCTGTTCAGGTCGAGGGTGTCTTCGAGAACCCGCTCAATCCCGTCGCGCTCGCGATTTCCCTCGATGTCACCTTCGTGGCGCGGGTTCTGGGCAACGACGTTGAGCGAACGAAGGAAATCATGAAAAGGGCCATATCGCATAAGGGCTTTTCGATCGTCGACATTTTCCAGCCCTGCGTCTCGTTCAACAAGACCAATACTTTTCAATGGTTCAAAGACAATACCTTTGAGCTTCCCTCGGGATACGACCCGAGCGATAGGGCAAAAGCCTTCGCGATGGCAATCAAAGAGGAACCCTTCCCCCTCGGCGTCATTTACGAAACTGCGACTCGCAAACCTTTCGAGGGCAATTTGCGTATTTATCGAAACTCGAAGGCTCCTCTCTATAGGCGCGAAAGGACGATGAGCGAGATAGAGGGCGAACTATCGGCTTTCGATTGAGATTAGCCTTGTCGATGACAGGGTTTCGAAATATTCCCTGCTGAAGGAGCGAGATATGGCTATGGCAAAGTATAAATGCGAAGATTGCGGCAAAGAAATGACGATAGACGCAAAAGCCGACGTTCCAGAATGTTGCGGTGAAAAGATGAAACAAGTGCCGCTTGATCTCTGCACATCCCCGCATGACGCAGAGACCTCCAGAACTCAAAATGCCGACGATGCCTGCGATGATGGCGTTAACTAGAATAAAAAAATGAAATGGGGCTCGCCCATGTTTCGCGCTCGCTGCACAGGGAAAATCACCAAGCATCCCGGTCCAAGTCAGCCCAATACTTGAATCCCCCGCTTCAACCCTTCGCGGTTTGCAGCTTGAAGAAGGCGTAGAGGGCGTCGTAGACCTTGAACTGCTCCGCGATGTTCTCGAAGTCGTCGGGATGCATCAGGGAAAAGCCCTGGGCGATCGCTTCGAGCCCCCGCGCATAGGGATTCGCGTCGAGGTGGTCGGTATCGGCGGCATTCACGGCCTCGGAGAGGAGGAGGAGGGCCGGGTCCTTGAGGCGGTATTTTTCAATGATCGCCACGAAAGAACAGTGTTCGCCGTGATGCCCCAGCTCGGCATCCGGTATATCGAAGGGAATGGCGCCGATCCGCTTGGCTTCTTCCTCGACGAGGCTCTTCGCCACGAAGCTGAATTCAGCCGCGGCGTCGACGAAGCGGCTGATAAGCCAGGGACAGGCGACACGATCGACATGGACATGGGCGCGGGTAATCCACTTCATGACAACCTCCTGATTTCCGCCGCTGGCCGATCCTGAGCCGAAGCTTGGCTCGCCACCGCGCGAGTCCGACCGAAGGCTGGATCGATATCCTGCGTTCGGTTAGAATTATAGCTTCACGCGAGCGATTGCGCATCGGAGGCGGTCATGAACCGGCTGGATATTAGAACTATCGCGGCGAAAAATGGCAGCATGATCGTCATGCTCGCCATGGCGATTCTTGTCGGCATGGGGGAGAAGATGGCGGAACGCTTTCTCCCGCTCTACCTGATCGCCCTCGGCGGCAGCACCTGGTCGGTGGGCTTCCTCAACGCCATGGACAACCTTCTCTCCGCCCTCTACTCCTTCCCGGGCGGCCTGCTCGCCGACAGATTGGGCCCGAAAAAATCGCTCCAGCTTTTCACGGCGGTCGCCATTTTCGGCTATTCCCTGGTAATTCTCATCCACTCCTGGATCGCGGTGCTGATCGGCGCCGTCTTCTTCATTTCGTGGACTGCCGTCTCCCTCCCCGCGATCATGAGCCTCGTGTCCACGGCGGTGCCGAAAAGCCGCCGCAGCTTCGGCGTCTCGCTCCATTCTTTCGTGCGCAGGATTCCCATGGCCCTCGGTCCCATCGTCGGGGGACTCCTCATCGGGGCTTATGGCCGGATACAGGGCGTGCGCCTGGCCTTCGGCGCCGCGATCGCCATGGGAATCATAGCCATGATTCTGGTCCAGCGCTTCATGGACGATGCGGCAGGCGGCGAGAGGAAGAAGGAATCGCAGGCGAAGCCGCTGTCCGAGCTGTTCAGCCCGTCGCTGCGCAGCCTGCTCGTCAGCGACATCCTCATCCGCTTCGCCGAACAGATCCCCTACGCCTTCGTCGTCATCTGGGCGGTGGACAACAACCACCTCACGGCCTTCCAGTTCGGCATCCTGACGACCATCGAGATGGTAACGGCCATGCTGGTCTACATCCCCGTGGCGCGGATGGCGGACAAGTACGGGAAAAAACGCTTCGTCCTCATCACCTTTGGTTTCTTCACCGTTTTTCCCCTCGTTTTGCTCTTCTCGCACCAGTTCTGGATGTTCGCAATCGCCTTCGTCGTCAGAGGGCTGAAGGAATTCGGCGAGCCGACGCGAAAAGCCCTCATCATGGATCTCGCGCCGGAGGACGCGAAGGCGAGGACTTTCGGCGCCTATTATCTCGCGAGAGACATTGTCGTGACGCTAGCAGCCCTGAGTTCCGCCTGGCTGTGGAACCGTTCGCCCGCCACGAACTTCCTCACCGCGGCCGCCTTCGGGGCGGCGGGAACGGTCTACTTCGCCATATTCGGAAAAGACGCGCGGGCGGGGGACGCGCTTCCCTGAGGCGCGGCGCAGGCGGAGCCTTCCCGCGGGCTCGATCGCGGGATCGCCTAGCGGAGACGGCCCCCGAGCAGCCGCTCGATGAGTTCAGGCTCGAGCCTGAACGGCGACCCCCTCCCCTGGCAAAAATGATGCGCCCTGAGCAGGTGGATGGACAAATCCGAGAAGACGAGCATGTCCTCGCCCTCGACGCAGGCCGCCTCGGCGAGCTCCACCGGCCGCACGCTCACGGCGTTCTTGTGGTGCAGGCCATCGCCCCAGGGGCAGGGGAGCATGCCCCGCGCGTCCCCCGTCTGCACGAGGAGCCGCCCCTCGGTGACGGGCTCGCCGAGGCCGCGCTCGCCCGCGGCGCGCAGCGCCTCCAGCGCGTCGGCAACGGTCTCGAAATCGAGCCCGAGCCTCGCGAACTCCTGTTCGTCCTCGGCGATGATCTCCTCGGGAGGCCGCGCGTCGTCTCCGAGAAACCCCGGTCCGGTGATCGCCCCGGGCACCATTTTTTCAAACGCGTTCCTATCGGCGGGTTTCAGTTTCATCTCGGCCCCCCTTTAGGCGAACTTGTCGAAGTAAATCTTGTCTTCGCCCATGCCGTTTTTCTTCATCACGTTGATGCAGGC
>JAJTBU010000001.1 GCA_021286735.1 bacterium | reverse complement strand
GATCGTGCAGACCCTCCTCCTCGTCAGCCAGGGGCACATGCCGGTGCTGCGCTTCCTCTTTTCGCTGATAACGCCCATCGGCTACTCCATCCTCCGAGCCACGACCAGCACCATGGACTTCACCGAGACGACCAATATCCTCCTCTGGGGAGCGGCGATCTACATCGGTTTTTTCCAGGCGATCTCGACCTCGATGAAAGGCGGCTTCCTGAAGCGCGTGGCCGAGGCGGCGCTGTCCATCGGCTCAGGCCTCATTTTCTTCGCTTTCTACTATTATCTCGACCTCCGCCTCAACCTGAAGCAGTCGTACGAAGCCGGCCGCCTGAGCTGGGAGGCCTACCAGGAGGCGATCAGGATCGCGCACTTCACCTCCGGCTTCGAGTCCTTCGTCGCTTCGCCCCAGCATCTCTTCGCCCTCCTGGGCATCACGAGCTTCGATATCATGCTCCTGGCGGCGCGGATGCGCTCGATAAGCCTGAGGACGCGCCTGGACAGGACTTTGGAGCGGCAGCGCCCCCAGCCCGACCAGCGGGCGCCCCAGGAAGAGGAAGCCGCGGCCCCGCCCGCGAAAGCCCCGGCCCCCGAACGCCTCCTCGTCACCGCCATTTCCTCTGACATCGTCAATTTCACCGCCCTTTCGGAGATGATGGGAGCGCAGAAGTCGGCGGACTTCCTGAACCGCTACTACGCCCTCTGGACCCATGTGGCCTCGGGAGGGCGGATCATCTCGATCAACGGCGACTCCCTCGTGATCATCTTCGGGCTGGTCGACGAGCAGCTCAACCCCGAGCGCGCCCTCGTGTCGGCCTACAGCTTCATGGACGAACTCGAGGGGCTGAACGAGGATCTCGCCGCCCAGCCCCTTCCGGCGACTCTCAAGGTCTCCGTGGGCATCCACACGGGCATCGTGGTGTCGGCCCTGCTCGGCCCTCCCGGCGAGCAGCGCAGGGACGTGTTCGGAGACACGATCGCGGTGGCGGCGCGCCTCGACTCGCTCTGCAGGGAGCTGCACCAGGATCTGCTCGTGAGCCATTCCACCTACCGCCGGCTCAGCCTGGAGAGCCAGGCCAGCCTGGAGCGCATCGGCGAGGTGCTGCTGCGGCAGAGCACGCGACCGGTGCCCGTCTACACCAGAAAATAAAGTGTCGACCGACGCGAGACAGCAAGGATGAAAGCGATGATTGGATTTCCGAAGAAGAGGGACAGGGGCATCGAGTCGCGGCATGAGGCGGCTCAGGCTTCCCGCGGCGCGATGGCGGCGGCACTCTGCGCCTTCTGCGCGCTCGCATTGAGCGCCTGCTCCGGGCGCCTGGAGACGACGATCCGCAACGACCTGAGCGCGCGCATGGCCCTGCGCCTCGACGTGCCGGAACTCCTGAGCGCCCGCGTGCGCCAGATCGGCGGCATCTCGGCGAAGGCCGCGCTCTTCGACGCGGCAAGGCTGAAGGAGGAATTCGCGAGCCGAAGCTCGATCTTCCTGGTGGACGTCTCGGCGCCGAGCGCCGACTCCCTCACTTCGGTGATCTGGGTGCCCAACGTTGAGGCTTTCGCGGACGACCGGAGCCTCATCCCCGAGGGCATGGTCTCGCTGAAAAAAATCCCCGCCTCGGGCGCCCAGCCCGCGCAGCGAGAACTCTCCGTCTCGCTGACCAGGGCAAACGCCGCCTCGGCCTTCGCGCTCTTTCCCGGCATCGACGGCAAGCTGATCGACAGCCTGAGCCCGCCGGCGCTGGAGAAGGATCCGGTCACGGCCGCGGAATACCGCATGAACCTCGAGACGGTGATCATCGGCAAGAAATCGATGCCGGCCTTTGACGCCTGCGCCTTGGAATTCATCATCACCGCGCCGCGAACGATCCTCGGATCCTCGGGCGGCACGGCCCAGGGCCAGGTCTTCAAGGCGAAAATCCCCCTCTTCGACCTGCTCACGCTCGAAAAGCCGATCCGCTTCTCGCTGCGCTGGGCCGACTGAGGGCGGCAAAGGGCTGGCAGACAGGCGGCTAAGGCGCCGCCGCGGGCCGCGGGGGATGGGTCGGCTCGACCTCCCTGCCGCGCAGCCCCTCCCTGAGCGCCTCCAGGAAACGCCTGGCCTCCGCCTCGGGATAGAGCGCGAGGCGCGCATCCTTCAATAAATCAGCGTAATCGCCGCCCCCCGCGCCCTCCCCGGGCGCCTGAGCCGCGGCGAAAGCCTCCGCATAGGCGGCGAGGGCCCCTTTAAGCGCCTCGAACGCTCCCGAGTCCACCGTTACCGAAAAGGGCCGCCTGCCGACATGTTCGGGATAGTGGGCGTCGGAGCCTGAGACCGCGGCCAGGCCGCCAGTGAGACTGGGCGCCGGCCGCCACATGGACTCCACCGCGTCGTAGGGGCCGGGCGGCAGGAAGCCGAGCTGGCTGTACACGGAGAACATGCCGCGGTCGACATGTGCCGGGATGACCAGGGCGCCCGCCGCGCGCGCCCTCGAGGCCAGGTCGTCGAAGGGCGCCTCCAGGGCGGCCCCGAGCCAGCGCTCCGGCATGGCGAGCACGTTCTCATCCTCGTCGACCGCGACCTGGTCGCCGAAGGCGGCGGGGTCCCAGGGCAGGTCGGGCAGGAGGGCGTACATCGCTGCGCCGAACTCGAGCGCCTCGCGGGGCGTCGCGAAGATGGACAGAAGGTGGACCTCCTCCAGCGAGCAGAGCTCCAGGCCGAAGAGCGGGACAATGCCCTCGCGGACGCAGGCTATGGCGAAGGCCGGGCAGTTGAGGGAGGCGTTGTGGTCGGTCAGGGCCAGGAGGTCGAGGCCGCGGACGCGCGCGGACGCGGCTATCCGCCCTGGCGACATGGCCAAGTCGGCGCAGGGGCTGAGGCAGGAATGGATGTGGAGGTCGGCTCGCAGCCGCAGGCTTCCCACGGCGGGTTCCCCGATCAGCCGCGCAGGGCTTTCCAGAGGCGGCCCGACACTTCGTACTGGCTCAGGTCCGTGCGGACGATGGCGATGCCCTCGTCCCGCGCCGCCTCGACCATGTCCTCGGGCACGGGCCTGCCGTTGCACACGACGATAGCGGGCGCGCCGATCAGGCTGGCCACGGCGACGGTGTTCTTGTGCGCCTGGATCGTGATCAGCGCCTCTCCCGCCTTGGCGTGGGCCATCACGTCCGAGAGGAGATCAGAAGTGTAGCCGCCCGCGAGCTCGGCGTCCTCGAAGGCGCCCTGGATGATCTCGGCGTCCACGATGCCGGCCATTTCCCTTATGCGCATGCCCCGCTCCTTGCTTTCATTCCTTGCTCCATCGTATCACGGCCCGCACCGTCGTGCCCTTGCCGAGCTCGGACTGGATGGAGAACTCGTCCGAGACCCGCTTGACGTTGGGCAGCCCCATCCCGGCGCCGAAGCCCAGGGAGCGCACCCACTCGTTCGCCGTCGAAAACCCTTCCTGCATCGCCTGGTCCACGTCGGCGATGCCTGGACCCTCGTCCTGGGCTATCACCTCGATCGTATCGTTGAAGACGCGCAGGATCATCACGCCGCCCTTGGAGTGGATGACCTGGTTGAGCTCGAGCTCGTAGGAGGCCACCGCCACCCTGCGCGCGATCGCCGGCGGGCAGCCCCGCTCGACGAGGGCCTTCTTGAAGCGCTGGCTCACGTTGCCCGCGCGCGAGAAGTCCAGGGGTGCCGTTCCGAAGCTGAGTTCCACCGCCGGCACCGGGCCCTCGGTGGCGCGCTGCCTGCCCGCCATGCGCTGCTCCATCCGCACGATCTCCTCGTTCAGGGCGATGAGGAGGCGCCTGAGGATGTCCGAGGCGGTGATGATGCCCGCCAGCCGCCCCGAGGAGTCGAGCACGGGGAAGCGCCCGAACTTGTAGCGGTCGAAATAGGTCACCGCCAGGGAGAGAGGCATCTCGTCGTCCAGGGTGACGACCGAGGAGGTCATCGCCTCCCGGGCGGGGCGCTCCATGGCGCGCGCGTCCGTGGCCCTGGCGTCGAGCGCCTCGATGATGTCGCCGATCGCCACGATGCCCACGAGGCGCCCCTCGTCGACGATCGGCACGCCGGTGATGGCGTGCTCGCGCATGAGAGCCTGCACCTCGTGGAGGCTCGTCGAGGGGGAGGCGGTGACCACGTCGCCCGTCATGGCGTCCTTGACGCGCATGGAGTAGAGCATTTCGAGCACGACGCCGGGGCTCGAGGTCGCGGGAATCGGAACGGTTGCCATCGGCAGCCATTATGCACCGGCTTCGCGGATCGCGGAAGGTGGGAATGCGTACTTTTTTATCGGAATACTTGGCGAAGGGGCCCCCGCGGCGGTATCGTAAAGCTCATAAAGCATTCCCAGGGGAGGACGCACCGTGATCGAGCTTTCAGGCATTTCCAAGACCTACGCGAAGAGCGACCGGAAGGCGGTCGATTCGCTGTCCCTGACCATTCCCGACGGCCGGATCTTCGGCTTCCTGGGGCCGAACGGCGCCGGCAAGACGACGACGATCAGGATGCTCTGCGGCGCCCTGGAACCCAGCGGGGGCGCCATCCTCATCGACGGGATATCGATGCGCGAGAAGCCGCTCGCGGCCAAGCGCCGCATCGGGCTCGTCCACGACAACCCCGAGCTCTTCAACAGGCTCAAGGCTTACGAATACTTGGACTTCGTGGGCGACGTCTTCGGCGTCTCGACGCCCGAGCGCAGGGCCCGCGTCGAGGAGTACGCGGCGCGCTTCAGCCTCTCCGACAGCATCGGCTCGCCGATCGGCAGCCTGAGCCGCGGCATGAAGCAGAAGCTCGGCATCATCGCGAGCCTGATCCACGATCCGCACAACTGGGTCCTGGACGAGCCCATGGTGGGGCTCGATCCCCAGGCCGCCTTCGAGCTCAAGGCCATCATGCGCGAGCGGACCAAGGCGGGAAAGTGCGTCTTCTTCTCGACCCACGTGATGGAAGTGGCCGAGAAGGTCTGCGACGAGCTGGCCATCATCAACAAGGGCAGGATCATCTTCGAAGGGACCATCCCCGCGCTGCGCGGGCGGATGGCCGCGGCGGACGCGGGCGGGGCGGGGCCGGAGGGGGCGGCGCGGGAGAGCGCGGCCGCCGGTGCGACCGCCGATACGGCGAACGACAGCCTCGAGCGGCTTTTCCTTGAATTGGTGGACTCTTCGAACGGGGACGGCGCCCTATGAAGTCGCGGTTCCTGAGCCTGGCGCTCCTCCACATTAAAAGCACCTTCGCTTTCTCGCTGCCGACGCGAGAGGAGATGAGGAAGCCGAAAACCATCCTGAAGACGGTCGGCATAGGCGTCGGCGGCCTCCTACTCCTGGCCGACCTGGGCTTTCTCTTCGTCATGATGAATTTGACGATGTACGCGGGGCTCAAGCCCCTGGGGCTCCAGGGCATGCTCCTACTGAACGCCGCCACCACCGCCTCGGTCCTCGTCTTCATCATGGCCTTCATGATGGCCCTCTCGATGTTCTCGTCCTCGGGCGCAGAGTCGGGGTTCCTGGTTCTGCCCTTCACGCCGCCCGAGCTGCTCGGGGCCAAGATGGTCCTTGTGTACTTCAGCGAGGCGCTGCTGGGCGTCTTCATCCTCATCATCGCCATGGCGATCTACGGCATCAAGGAAGGCCCGCCCGCGATGTTCTACCTGAACGGGCTCCTGTCGGCCTTCGCCCTTCCCCTCCTGCCCACGGCCCTGGCGTACTTGGTCATCGTGCCGCTGATGAACGCCTCGAAGCTCTTCCGCAACAAAAATTTCATTCTCTACGTCGGAGGTTTCCTGGGCATGGGCTTCGCGCTGGCCTTCAACTTCTACATCCAGTCCATCACCTCGAAGTTCGGGAACCCGCAGGCGGCGGCCCTCTTCGCCAACCCCGAATCGATGATGGCCAGGCTGGGCAGGGCCTGGCTTCCGACCTGGCTGGCTTGGAAGGCCTTCGATGGCGCGGCTTCGCCCCTCGGCTTCCTCGCAGCCCTGGGCAACCTCGGCCTCGGCCTCGGCTGCGCGGCGGGCGTCGCGGCGCTGCTCGGCAAGGCCTACGTGCGGAGCCTGCAGGCCTACAGCGAGACCTCGGCGGCCAAGAAGAAGCCCGCCGCCGCGGGACGAAGCGTCTTCGGACGCGGCATGCTCGTGCGGCGCCCCCCGCTTGAAAGCCTCGTCGCCCGCGAAATCAGGCTGATGAACCGCGAGCCGATGTACCTGCTCAACGGTCCCTTCGTGATGATCCTCATGCCCGCGCTGATGGCGGTGATCTTCGCCGCCCAAAAAGAGGCGCTCAAGGAGATGTCGGCGGCCATAGCCCCCCTGCTCCAGGGGCCGGGCGGCTACCTCGTTCCGGCGGCCTTCGGGGCCTTTCTCGGCTCGTCCACCAGCATCGCCTGCACCGCCGTGTCGCGCGACGCCAAGGCCCTGCCCTGGATTAGGTCGCTGCCCATAGCGCCGGCCAAGTATTTCGCGGCCAAGCTGCTCCACGCCGAGGTGTTCGCCGTCGTCGGAAGCCTGATCGGCTGCGGCGCGGGCGTCGCGCTCTTCCATACTGCCGCGCTCGACGCCGTCATTGCCCTGCTCCTCGCGAACATCATCTCCGCAGCCCTCAACATGGGCGGGCTCTGGCTCGACACGGCCTTTCCCCGGATCCGCTGGGACAATCCCATCGCGGCGATGAAGCAGAATCCCAACGCGGTCATCGCCATCCTCTCGACCATGGGCCTGGTCGGCGGCCTCGTGGCAGCGAGCCTCTTCCTCAAGCTGCCGCGCTACGGCTACGCGATGCTCTACGGGAGCGTCTTCATGGCGCCGATCCTCGCCTGGTTCCGCTTCTATCCCCGCTTCGCGGCCAGGCGCTACGCGACGATGGAGGCTTGACGACCGACGGCAGCAGGCGGCAACTTGCGCGGCGGTCGGTTGCTGGCGCCGCCGCCTGCGGCGGCGGCGCCCTCCTCGTCCGTCCTCGCCATTCTCAATCGAGCGGGATCCTGTACTCCACCCAGCGCACCCTGCCGGAAACGATGGCGTCGCGGAGGCTCTTTTCTGTTTTCGAGAGAGCGGAGGCGCCGGTCTTGACCTCGACGAAAACTATCTCTTCGATCTCGCCCGCCGAGGCGCCGCTGAAGCAGACGAAATCCACGGGCTTGCCGACGAAGCGGGCGTCGCCGGGGTCGCAGGGGAATTCCGGAAGGTAGGGCGCCACCTGCTCGGCGACCTGGCCGCCGACGATCGACCGCGAGCGCTTGACCGCGTCGTCGCGCTCCGCCGCGAGCCGCTCGGGAAGCCCGCGCTCCGCTTCGAGGCGGCCGGTGCGCCTACCCAGGGCGAGTCCCGCCAGAAGTCCGACGGCGAAGAGGAAGAGAAGGCCGGCGACCAGGGCCGCCGGAGAGAAATCCAAGGTATTCATGCTGGGCCCACTATAGCGCGGCGGGATTTTCCGCAAAAGGGCCGCGTGGAGCCGCTGGCGATGAGGCGCGGCTCCTACGGGCCGCGCCCGCCGCCGCTGCCGCGGCGCGGCTTCGTTTACACGCGCCCGCCATTGGGGCTAAAGTGGACCCATGCTGCAATTCGGACTTCGCGCCCACGATTTCGGGCAATTCCCCGCCGAGCGGCTTGCCGACGTCCTCCGGGCGTACGGCCCCGCCTGCATCCAGCTGGCTCTGACGAAAGCCTTCCCCGACACGCCGAAAAGCGGGGGATTCCTGAGCCCCGGCTACGCCAGGCGCGTCCGCCGCGCCTTCGAGGCCAGGGACATCGGCATAGCGGTGCTCGGCTGCTACATTAACCCCGTCCACCCCGACGAAGCCGAGCGCGGACGCCAGCTCGAGCGCTTCGAGGAGCATCTGCGATACGCCCGCGACTTCGGCTGCGCCGTCGTCGGCACGGAGACAGGCTCCCTGAACCCCGACTGTTCCTACAATCCCGGAACCCAGGACGAGGCGGTGTTCGACCGGCTCTGCGCCTCGGTCGAGCGGCTCGCGCGCGTCGCCGAGCGCTGCGGGGCCATCGTCGGCATCGAGCCCGTGGCCTGGCAGCACACGCTCTCCACGATAGGGAGGACAGCCCGGCTCCTCGACCGCGTCGATTCGCCGGCCCTGGGCATCATCTTCGATCCGGTCAACATCATCCCTCGGGAGGGCCTCGGCGAGCGCGACCACGCCGATTTCCTCGCGGAGGCCATGGATGCCTTCGGCGACAGGATCGTGGCCGTGCACGCCAAGGATTACCGCGTGATCGACGGAAAGAAGACCGAAGGCGCCGCAGCTGGAACGGGCATCTTCGACTTCGACGCCCTGTTCCGCCTCCTCCAGGCTCGCAAGCCGGGCATCGACGTGCTGCTGGAGAACGCGTCGCCGGATACGGCCGTCGCGGCGCTCGCCTTCGCGGCGAAGGTCGCCGAGAGGACGGCCCCGCAGGCTTGACCGCGAAGGGCGCCGCGGGGAAGGGCGGGAAGAGGCCGCTCCGGCCCGCCGCCGCGCGGTTCCCGGCCTATTCCGCCTCGATGAGCGCCTTGAGCCTTTCGAAGATGCCCGTGTTGTCGTAGGAGCCGGCGAAGAGTTCCTGGCCGACTCCCGACGCGAACACGGCGACTCTGGCGCCCGTGTGCCCGCCCGTCGACCAGGAAAGCCGGGCCCAGTCGAAGCCCTCGCCGCCGGCGATCGCGAGGCCGCCGGTCTCGTGATCGCTCGTCACGACGATGAGCGTGTCGCCGGGGTGGGCCGCCTGGAAAGCGACGGCGACGCCCACCGCCCGGTCCAGGTCGGCGACTTCGGGCAGCATGAGGCGCGCGTCGTTGTCGTGGCTCGCCCAGTCGATCTTGCCGCCCTCCGCCATCATGAAGAAGCCGCCGGCTCCGTCGAGAAGCTCGACGCCCTTGGCGACGAAATCGGCCAGGGCGAGATCCCCCGGAGCGCGGTCGGCGGCATAGGGGAGAGCCTGGCCGTCGCCGAGCTTTTCGCCGACGGCGATCGCGCGGCCGACGCCCGGCGCGAGGGCCGCGAACGCCGCCCTAGTGCGCGCGACCGTGAATCCATTGGCCGCCGCGAGGGCGAGGGCGTCCGGCTTGTTGCCTTTGCCGCCGCGCGGGGACAGGAAGCCGCCGCCGCCGAAGTAGTCGAAATCCCGCGCGGCGAGCTGGAGCGCGATCGAATAGTAGTCGTCGCGCGCGGCCGCGAAAGCGTAGAAACCCGCCGGCGTCGCGTGGTCCAGGGAGACGCTCGTGACGATGCCCACGCGCCGCCCCCTGGCCGCCGCCAGGTCGGTGATGATCGCGTAGCGCTCGGTCGCCTTCGAGTCCATGTTGAGGACGCCGTTCGCCGTCTTGCGCCCCGAGGCGAGGGCAGTGGCCGCCGCCGCCGAATCGGTGACGCCCCGAGACAGGTTGTGGGTCGTGATTTCGCCGCGCACGGGAAAGGTAGGGAACCTCAGCGGCGAGATGCCCCTGGCCGCGGCCTCGGGCGTGGCCGCGTAGAGCTGCGCGGCCGCGACGTGGTTTTCGCCCATGCCGTCGCCGATGAAGAGGAAAATATATTTCGGCCCCGCGGTCGGCGCGGGAAAGCCGGCCGCGGCGCAGGCGGACAGGGCGATCAGCGCCAGCGCGAGGAAGGCCAGCGCCCTGACGGGCAACGTCGCGCGGATGGTGCGCTTCATATCCCCGATCATCGCCCGGAGAAGGCGCCGCGCGCAATATACCCGACGGGACCTGTCCTTTGGCGGGACGTAGAAGGGCGCGGGCCGAAACGCTATACTTCATCCCATGCGCTTCCTTCCCGCAACCCTCGCCGACATCGCCGCCGCGGGGTTCCGTCCCGGCGACCTCGACGCCGTCATCGTCACGGGCGACGCCTACGTCGACCACGCCTCCTTCGGGGCCGCCATCATCGGCCGAGTCCTGGCGGACGCGGGATACAAGGTCGCCATTCTCGCGCGCCCCGACCCCGACGATGTCGAGGCGTTCCGCCTCTTCGGGCGCCCCAGGCTCGCCTTCCTCGTCACTTCGGGAGCGGTCGACTCGATGGTCTCAACCTATACTGCCAATAAAAAGCCCCGCTCCGAGGACGACTACGCGCCCGGCGGAAACAAGGCGCTCTGCATGCGCGCCGACGGGAGCATCGGGCAGGGAATCGCGAAGCGGCCCAACGCGAGGCCCGACCGCGCTATCATCGCTTATTCGACCATGTGCAGGCAGGCGTTCAAGGGCGTTCCCGTCGTGATCGGCGGCCTCGAGGCCAGCCTGCGGCGACTCGCCCACTACGACTATTGGTCCGACGCCGTGCGCAAGTCCATCCTCCTCGACGCCAAGGCCGACATCCTCGTCTACGGCATGGGCGAGCGGCAGATTCCTGAGATCATGGAGCGCCTCGCCGCGGCGGCCGCCATCGAAGCAGCAGCAGGGTCCGGCGCGGCAGCCGCCGATTCCAACCGCCGGCGCGCGCCCAAGCCCGACCTCTCGGGCATCCCAGGCACCGTCTGGGCGCGCCACATCGGCGCGGCGCCGGCGGCTCAAGTAGTCGACGAATCATTCCCCGGCGCCGAACTCCTTCCCGACTTTTCGGCGATCTCCGGCGCCGACCCAGCCTCCAAGCGCGCCTACGCGGCTTCCTTCGCGGCCCAGTACCGCAGCACCGACTCGCGCACGGCGCGGGTCCTGGTCGAGCCCTACGGCGACAGGATCGTGATCCAGGAGAAGCCGGCGGCCCCCCTCGAGCGCGGCGAGCTCGACAGAGTCTACGCCCTCCCCTTCGCGCGGCGGGCCCACCCGATGTACGAAGCCTGGGGTGGCGTGCCCGCCCTCGCCGAGGTGCAGTTCTCCCTCCTCTCGTCGCGCGGCTGCTTCGGCGCCTGCTCCTTCTGCGCCCTCACCTTCCACCAGGGGCGCAAGGTGACCTCGCGCAGCGTCGGCGCCATCGTCGCGGAGGCGCGCGAACTGGTCGCCGACCCCGAGTTCAAGGGCTACATCCACGATGTCGGCGGTCCCACCGCCAATTTCCGGCGCGCCGCCTGCGAGAAGATGGAGAAGCGCGGGGCCTGCCTGGACCGCCGCTGCCTGGCGCCCGAGCCCTGCCCCAACCTAGAGCCGGACCACGCCGAATACGTGCGGCTCCTGCGCGAGCTGCGCGCCCTGCCCGGCGTCAAAAAAGTCTTCGTGCGCTCGGGCGTCCGCTTCGATTACGCCATGCTGGACGGGAGCGACGAATTCCTGCGCGAGCTGGTGGCCCACCACATCTCGGGGCAGCTCAAGGTGGCCCCCGAGCATGTCTCCGACAAGGTCCTCGCGCTGATGGGCAAGCCGCCGCGGCGCGCCTACGACGCTTTCGCCGAGCGTTATGCGACACTGAACCGCGAGGCCGGGCTCAAGCAATATCTCGTTCCCTATTTCATCTCGGCCCACCCGGGCTCGGGTCTCGCCGAGGCGATCGAGCTGGCCGAATACCTGCGCGGCGCGGGCTTCGTGCCCGACCAGGCCCAGGACTTCTATCCCACGCCGGGAACCCTCGCCACCGCGATGTACTGGTGCGAGAGGAACCCCCTGGACGGCTCGCCCGTCTACGTGGCCAAGGGCGCGCACGAGCGCGCCATGCAGCGCGCCCTCCTCCAGTTCAAGGCGCCGGCCAACGCGGACCTCGTGCGGGAAGCTCTCGCCCTGGCCGGCCGCCGCGATCTCATCGGCTCGGGGCCGCGTTGCCTGGTAAGGGACGGCGGGCCATCCTCGAGCCAAGGACCTCGAAGCCGGCGCCGCCGGAGCTGAGGTCGGCGAGCCAGGACCTAAATCGCACAACTTCATCGGAGGGCAGCTCGGCCTCGAGCCTCACGGTCTCCGCGAAATCCTCTTTCGCGACGGAGCCGCCGAAGCCGGGAAGCCCCTGCCTGAAAGCGTCAAACAGCTGATAGGGAATTTCGAGGCGCACGGCGCTGAGTTCGGCGAGTTCCGCCCGCGCGGCGAGGGCTATCACCCGTCTGCCCGCCTCCGAATAGGCCTTCACGAGCCCGCCGGTGCCGAGCAACGTTCCGCCGAAATACCGCGTGACCACCACCGCCACGTCGCCGAGGCCCGAGCCGCGCAGCACGGCGAGGAGAGGCCTTCCTGACGTGCCCGAGGGCTCGCCGTCGTCGGAGCAGAATTCGAGGCGCGAGGCGCCGCCTCCCGCGATGAAGGCGGGAACGTTGTGCGTCGCATCGGGGAACTCGTCCCTGATCCGAGCGATGAAGGCGCGGGCGTCCCGCGCGGACTCGACGTAATCGAGGCTCGCGATGAAGCGCGAATTGACGACGACGATCTCGGCGCGCGCCGGACCGAGGGGGACAGGAAAAGCGGAGTTCGGCATCGCCCAACCTCAGGCGATGCCCACGACCGCCTCGAAGAGGCCTTTTCGCTTGGCCGCTTTGAGGGAATCCGAGCAGGCCGCGTACAGCGTCTCGTAGCGCAGGTCCTTGCCTGTCGGCGAGTCGATCGCGATGGCGCCGATAGTGGAGCTGTACTCCATGCCCGCGTCGACGCCCCGCAAGGCCGACCGCAGCTGCAGGACAAGAGACCTGAGCCGGCGCGAATCCATCCCCGCCGCGTAGGCGGCGAATTCGTCGCCGCTCACGCGCCCGACGAAGCCTTTCTTGTCCATGATCGATTCCAGCGTTCTGACGCTCGACAGAATGACAGCGTCGCCCGCCTCGTAGCCCCTCGCCTCGTTGATGGCGCCGAGGCCGTCAATCTCGACGAGCAGCATCGAAAAGGCCTCGTTGTCGTAGGAGGCCTTCCCGGTCGCCGACGCCATGCCGTCGATGAAGCCGCTCCGGTTCAGCACGCCCGTCATGGCGTCGGTGTGGGCCAGATTGAGGATGCGGAGATCGATCTTCTCCTTCGCCGCGAGGAGGACGGCGATACCTTCGCCGACGAAGAAGAGAAGGAGCCCCGCCGCGAAGAGCTCCTCGCCCGCGCCGGGACCGAAGGGTACGAAAGCCGCGCCCGCCCCGAGCGCTCCGGCCGCGCGAGCTATAAAACTCGCCGCGAAGGCGGCCAGCAGCGCGCAGAGCCAGGAGTCCAGCAGGCTTCTGCCCGGGTTGCGCAGGATCAGGAAGGCGGGAATGGCGATGACGACCGTGGCGGCCGATGCCAGGATGGCGGCGCCGAAGGCGGCGGAGTTGACGATGGCGGAGGCGAGGCCGTAGAAGACCATGCCGGCCAGCGCGACGACTCGCGACTGCTCCTTGTGCTTCTGACCGAGCAGCCCGGCGAGGCCGAGCAGGGCCAGCGATTCGACATGCAGCCAGGCGAGCAGGAGCATGCCGCCCGCGACGACGAGAGGCGCGAGGGAGAAAATCACTCCCTTGAGGAAGGCGATGGTGGAGGCGAGCGCGATGAGCTGTGCGATCAGGTGGTCGAACATAGCCCTGTCGCCATGTTTGCCTCGATAGGCGGCGAGCCCGATGATGGCGAGGAATTGGGCGCCCGCGAGGAGCGCGAGGGTTACCCGGAGGTCCATACCCTAGTATCGGCCGGGCGCCTCCTCGAGTCGAATGTTTTCGCTATTCGCGGTCGCCGTGGTCGAGCTCGAGGAAATGGCCGAAGCGCTCCCGCTTGGTCTCCAGGTAAGCGCGGTCGTGTTCCTGGGCGGGCAGCTCGTGCCTGACGCGCTCGGAGACCCTGACCCCGTGCTTCTCCATTTCAATGACCTTCTCCGGATTGTTCGTCATCATGCGGATGCTCTTGACGCCCAGTTTCCTGAGCATCGCGGCCGGGATGGCGTAGTCGCGCGCGTCGGCGGCGAATCCGAGGACGAGGTTGGCGTCGTAGGTATCGTATCCCGCGTCCTGCAAGGCGTAGGCGCGCAGCTTGTTCACGAGCCCGATACCCCGCCCCTCGGCCTGGTGGTAGAGGACTGCTCCCCGCCCCTCGGCCTCGATGCGCTGAAGGGCGCGATGGAGCTGCGGGCCGCAATCGCAGCGCATGCTGCCCAGGGCGTCGCCGGTCAGGCAGGCGGAGTGCAGCCTGACCAGGAGGTTCTCGCCGTCGCCGATGTCGCCCTTCAGGATGACGATGTGGTCCTTGCCGTCCTTGTTGTTCACGAAGCCGATGATGGAGAAATGGCCGTACTCCGAGGGGAAGTCGGCCACCGAGGCCACCATGACGCAGACTTCCTCGGAGCAGGACGCGCAGTCGTCGGCGTGCGGGCATTTGCGCAGGAATTCCACGTCCTGCCGGAGTATCTCCTCGATGCTGGGGATGGTCATTGTATCGTCTCCACGCGGATCATGTTGGTGGAGCCCTGCTGCGCGAGGGGCAGGCCCGCGATGATGACGACCTTGTCGCCCTCGGAGAGAAGCTTGGCGCGCTTGCAGATGGCGATGGCCTCGTCGACGACGGCGTCGAGCCTGGTGCCCGTGCCGCTGTGCATGAAGGGGCGCACGCCCCAGTTGAGCGCCAGCTGGTGGAAAAGGCGCTCGTCGCTGAGGAAGGCGTAGATGGGCATTCGCGGGCGCAGGCGCGAGAGAAGCCGCGCCGCGTGGCCGGTCTCGGTCAGCACGATGAGGGCCTTCGCGTTGCAGAGGTAGGCCACCGACACCGCGTTGTACGACATGATCGCGGGGATGTCGCCGGTCTTCACCTCGGGCGGGATGTCGTGGTGGAAGTCGACGTAGTCGAACTGCTTCTCGACGGCGTCGATGATCGAGCGCATGGTGCGCACGACCTGGACGGGGTACTTGCCCATCGCGGTCTCGCCGGAGAGCATGACGGCGCTCGTCGAGTCGAAGCAGGCGTTGGCGACATCGGAGGCCTCGGCCCGCGTCGGCAGGGGATTCTCGATCATCGACTCGAGCATCTGCGTGGCGGTGATCACGGGCTTGGCCGCGAGGTAGCCCTTGCGGATGATGCTCTTCTGCGCGATGGGCACCGTCTCGATCGGCATCTCGACGCCCATGTCGCCGCGGGCGACCATGATGCCGTCGGCCTCGCGGATGATCTCGTCGACGTTGGCGAGCCCGCGCGCCGACTCGATCTTCGCGATCAGCTTGACCGCGCTGCGCTTGCCCGAGGCCACCGAAGCGCGCTGGACGAGGCGGCGCACCTCCTCGATGTCGGTGGCGCAGCGCACGAAGGACAGGGCGACGTAGTCGATGTCGGCGCCCACGGCCCAGTGGATGTCGGCGATGTCCTTGTCGGAGAGGAAGGGGATCGGGTAGTCGGCGCCGGGAATGGTGAGATGGGCCTTGGGGCGCAGCTCGCCGTCGTTGTCGATCCGCACCGCCACGGATTTCGATCCGCGCTTGACCACGCTGCCGGCGAAGTAGCCGTCCATCAGGATCACCTTCTGCCCCGGCGAGCAGATCCGGTCGATATCGGGAAGGTTAGTGTAGACCCGCCCCGGCTCCTCGGAGACGGCGGCCTCGATGCCCGCGGGATCGCGGCTCTCGATCGTCAGGATGTCGCCGGCCTTGATCGGCAGTTTTTCCCTGTAGCCGTAGAGGCGCAGCGCGGGGCCCTTGATGTCGGCCATGATCGCCACGGGAACGCCGAGCTCCCTGCGGGCCTCGCGGATCATCGCGACGGCCCTGTCGGCCTCCTCGTAGCTCTTGTGGGAGAAATTGAGGCGGAACACGTCGACGCCCTCGCGGATCATGTCGCGGATCATGTCGGGCGATTCGGAGGCGGGACCGGTGGTCGCGACGATTTTCGTTCTTTTATCCATGGTATACCCTCCAGGGCAGGAATGCCGGTTCGCGGCCGGCGGATGTCAGCGCTCGGGGATCCCCACGCCGCGGCCGCGCAGATAGGCTCTGAGCGCCATCGCGGCAGGCGGGAAGGCGATGTCATCCCACGGAATGGCTCCGTATGGCAAGAGGGCGATCTCGGAGGCCTCCGCCGGATCGGCGGCCAGGCGCACTCCCTCGGCCGACGGGAGCCGGGCGCAAAAATACAGGTCGCAAGTCGCGTAGGGAACATCCCGATACCGATAACTATTGGGGAAAGAGGCGAGGAAATCAAGCCGCGCCGGAGCCCAGCCTATTTCCTCCGCGCACTCGCGCAGCGCGCATTCCAGGGCGCCCTCGCCCGGATCGACGAAGCCGCCGGGCAGGGCCCAGCGCCCGCGCCGCGGCTCCTTGGCCCGCCGCAGCAGGACGATCGAGCCGCCCAGGTCGAGGACAACGGCAGCGGAAGCCGCGACGTTGTGGTAATAGACGAAGCCGCAGTCCGGGCAGGCCCAGCGCCGCCCGTTCTCGAACTCCAGGGCGGGGCTGGCGCAGGAGGGACAATACCTGAAGAATGACCCCGCGCCCGCTTCGCCGCCCGCCTCATCCGCCGATGCCATGGATCCTCTCTTCCCGGCCGCTTTCCCGGCGGCCCGAAGTTACGTACTATTAGTATAGAGTATGAAGGAACAGAAAAACGAGATACCCGGCGGCGAAGCGCCCGCCGGGAATGGCCCCGACGCGGCCGCGGCGAAGTCGCCGGCGGCGGGCGCGCGGCCTGCCTCCGCGGCCCCGGCGGTCCCGGCGGCCCCGAAGCGCCGCCTCTCGCCCCAGGCCGAGCGCGGCGCCAAGTTCCGCGCCTATGTCAGGCAGGCCCCCGAATCGCCCGGCGTCTACATCATGCGCGACTCGGGCGGCGCCATCATCTACGTCGGCAAGGCCAAAGTGCTGCGCAACCGCCTCCTCTCCTATTTCTCCGGAAAGAAGGAAGTGAAGACGCGCCACCTCGTCTCCAAGGTCGAGTCCATCGAGTGGACCCTGGCGGGCTCGGAGTACGACGCCCTCCTGATCGAGAACAACCTCATCAAGGAGCACAGCCCCAAGTACAACATCAACCTCAAGGACGGCAAGACCTATCCCTCGATCCGCATCACCGCCGAGGAATTCCCGCGCGTCTTCCGCACGCGCCGCATCATCGCCGACGGCTCGGAATATTTCGGCCCCTTCCCCAGCGCCGACACGATCGACACCTACCTCGAGCTCATCAAGCGCCTCTTCCCCCTGAGGCGCTGCGTCGTCATGCGCAAGCGCGAGAGCCCCTGCATGTACTACCACATCGGGCGCTGCCCCGGCCCCTGCGCGGGCAAGATCACTCGCGAGGCGTACCTGGAGCGCGTCGGGCAGATACGCTCCCTCCTCTCCGGGCAGACGGCGGGCCTCCTGGAGGACCTGCGCCGCCGCATGGGACAGGCTTCGGCCGAGTTCCGCTTCGAGGAGGCCGCCTCCCTGCGCGACGCGATCAAGGCGGTGGAACAGTTCGTGGGCAGGAGCAACGTCCAGGACCTCGACCCCGCCGCGCGCGACTACATCTCCTGGCGCTGCGACGGCGACCTCGCCTCCTTCGTGGTCTTCACGATGCGCGAGGGGCGGCTCAAAGGCCGCGACAGCTTCGTGACGGCCCTCTATTCCACCGAGGAGGAGGCCGTCCAAACCTTCCTGACCAGCTATTACGGCCCCGAGCGGCTCCCGCCGCCCGCCGTCTATGTCATGAAGGCCGCGGGGACCAAGCCCGTGGCCGAGTTCTTCAAGAAGCGCCTGGGCGTCAAGACGCGCTTCCTGACGCCCAAGGAGCCGCGGCACGCGGCCTCGATCAACCTCGCGGCCGAAAACGCCAGGGAGGAGCTCGTCAAGCGGCGCCGGGAGATAGGCGACCGCTCGGCCCTGGTCGAGCTGAAGGCCGCGCTCGGCCTCGCCTCCCTACCCGTGCGCATCGAGGGCTTCGACATCGCCCACCTAGCGGGCAAGAACACGGTCGCCTCGCTGATCAGCTTCCGGAACGGCGTGCCCGACAAGAAGAACTACCGCTACTTCCGCATCAAGAGCCTGGGCGGCGCCATCGACGATTTCGCCTCGGTGCGCGAGGCGGTGGCCCGGCGCTACACCCGCCTCGTCAACGAGGAGGCCGAGCTGCCCGACCTCGTCCTGATCGACGGCGGCGCGGGCCAGGTGTCGGCGGCCAAGGAGATCCTCGACTCGCTGGGGCTCGACTGCGACCTGGCGGGCCTGGCCAAGAAGAACGAGGAAATCTACCTGCCGGACCGCCTCGAACCCGTGATCCTGCCCAAGGATTCGCCCGCCCTGCGCGTCCTCGTCGCGATCCGTGACGAGACCCACCGCTTCGCCACAGGCCTGTCGAAAAAACTGCGGACCAAAGACCTCCGCTTCGCCGCCCTCACCTCGGTGGAGGGCATCGGCGAGGCGCGGGCCAAGAAGCTGATGAAGCATTTCGGCTCGCTGTCGGCGATCGCGGCCGCGGAAATCTCGGCGATCGCCTCAGCCGGAGGCATTTCGGCGGCGCTCGCCGCCGCCGTGAGGGAGAAAGCCGCCACCTCCTACGGCATAGGATGAGGCTTCGCGCCGTCCGGGGTCGCGCGGGGATGCCGAAGACTGCGCTTCGGCGCCGGGGTCACCCGGTGGCAAAAAAGGCGAATAACGCTATTATAAGGCTATAACACGTTCAAGGAGCTGCAGAATGGATCTACGATCCCTCGAGAAGATCGCTCTCTCGGTCAGGAGCCTGACCATCGATGCCATCCAGAAAGCCAATTCCGGCCATCCCGGCCTCCCCATGGGCGCCGCGGAGCTGGCCGCCTACCTCTACGGCGCCGAAATGAAGTACGACGCCTCCGATCCCTCCTGGATCAACCGCGACCGCTTCGTCCTGTCGGCGGGGCACGGCTCGATGCTCCTCTATTCGATCCTCCACATGGCCGGATTCGACCTCAGCCTCGACGACATAAAGACTTTCCGCCAGATCGGCTCGAAGTGCCCGGGCCACCCCGAGTACGGCGTCACCCCCGGCGTCGAGACGACGACCGGCCCCCTGGGCCAGGGCATCGCCACCGCCGTCGGCCTGGCCATCGGCGAGCGCATGTCGGCCGCCGCCTTCAACACCGCGGAAGACGCCATCCTCGACCATTACACCTACGTTCTGGTGGGCGACGGCTGCCTCCAGGAGGGCGTCGCGTCCGAGGCCTGCTCCCTCGCCGGCCACCTCGGGCTGGGCAAGCTCATCGCCTACTATGATTCCAATTCCATCACGATCGACGGCAGTACGAACCTCTCCTTCACCGAGGATGTCGGCAAGCGCTTCGAAGCCTATGGCTGGCAGGTCCTGCGCGGCGACATGTACGATTTCGAGGGCCTCGCCGCCCTGACCGCCCGGGCCAAGGCCGAGACGGGCAAGCCGAGCCTCATCATCCTAAAGAGCGTCATCGGCATGGGCTCGCCCAACAAGCAGGGCACGGCCGGCGTCCACGGCGCCGCCCTGGGCGAAGAGGAAATCGCCAAGACCAAGGCCAACCTCGGCATTCCGGCCGATCAGGGCTTCTGGGTCGCTCCCGAGGCGTATGCGTACTTCGACACGCGCAAGGCGGCGCTCGTGGCTACCAGGAAGGCCTGGAACGAGACCTTCGCGCGGTGGAGGAAGGCCAACCCCGCGCTCGCCGCCGAGCTGGCCGCCCGCCTCTCCGGCGCGCCGACCACAGCCCTCGAGATGCCCGCCTTCGCCCAGGGCGACAAGATCGCCACCCGCAACGCCTCGGGCAAGTGCCTCGCCGCGGTCTCCAAGGCCTGGCCGAACCTCGTCGGCGGCTCCGCCGACCTCACCAGCCCGAACGTCACCCAGCTGCCCGCGAATCCCTCGGGGCTCCCTCTCGACTTCACGGCGGGCAACCCCGCGGGCCGCTACATCCGCTTCGGCGTCCGCGAGCACGGCATGGCCGCGATCGCGAACGGCCTCGCCCTCTACGGCGGGCTCAAGGCCTTCGTCGCCACCTTCCTCGTCTTCGCGGACTACCTGAGGCCTTCGGTGCGCCTCGCCGCCCTGATGAAGCTGCCGGTGATCTACGTGCTCACCCACGACTCGATCTTCGTGGGCGAGGACGGCCCGACCCACCAGCCGATCGAGACCCTCGCCTCCCTGCGCGCCATTCCGGGGCTTTCGGTGCTGCGCCCCGCCGACGCCGAGGAGACCGCAGCCTGCTGGAAGATGGCCCTGGAACGGACCGAGGGCCCGACCGCCATCCTCCTGAGCCGCCAGAACCTCCCCGTCCTGGCCAAGGCCGATCCCGACTGGGCCTCGACCATGAAGGTCGGCGCCTACGTCGTGAAGAACGCGGCCAAGGACCCCGACATCACCCTCGCGGGCTCCGGCTCCGAAGTCTCCCTCGCGGCGAAGGCCGCCGAGATCGTCGCGGCCAAACGCCCCGAGCTGGCGATCAATGTCGTGTCAGTCGTGGACAGGAGCGCTTTCTACGCCGCGCCGGCCCCGGTCAGGAACGCCATTCTCGGCGCGCCGGCCAAGGTCTTCGTGGCGGAGGCAGGCGTGGCCATGGGCTGGGAGCGCATCGCGTCACCCGAAAACATCCTCTCCATCGAGCGCTTCGGCGAGTCGGGGCCCGGCGACAAGGTCGCGGCCCATCTCGGCTTCACGGCCGAGGCTTTCGCCGACAAGATCCTCGCCGCGCTCTAGGGGCGGCTTGCGGGGAACGGGGCCCTCCCGATGGGGCGAGCCCCCGACAGGGCGGGCGAAGGCCATGAGCGGGAGGCGACGATGGGCGATATCGTGAGGATCCGGCGCGCGAGCCTCGTGGCTTTCTGCGCCGCTGTTTTCGAAAAGCTCGGGCTGCCTCCCGGCGAGGCGGCCGATTCGGCCGAGATCCTCGTGGCGGCTGACGCGCGCGGCATTCCGAGCCACGGCGTCGCCCGCCTCCCGCGCTACGCCAACGGGCTCCGCAAGGGGATCATGGCGGGCGGCGTCGAGCCGGCGACCTTGCGCGAAACGCCTGTATCGCTCGTATTGGACGCGCGCGGCGCCATGGGACTCAGCCTGAGCAAGAAAACCATGGAGCGGGTGATCGCCAAGGCGGAAGCCTCGGGCGTCGCCTTCGCCTCGGTGCGCGATTCCAACCACTTCGGCATCGCCGGCTGGTACACCGAGCTGGCCGCACGCCGCGGCATGATCGGCGTCTGCATGACGAACACTGCAGCCCTCGGCGTGCCGACCTTCGGCCGCGAGGCGATGTTCGGCACCAATCCCATCGCCGTGTCCGCGCCCGCCCTAGGCGGACGGCTCTTCACGCTCGACATGGCCACAACCTGCGTCACGAGGGGAAAGGTAGAAGTCTACGAGCGCGAGGGGAAGCCCCTCCCCGCAGGCTGGGCGGTGGACGCGCGCGGGGCGTCGACCGGCGACGCACAACGTCTCCTCGAGGACATGCTCTACCAGCGCGGCGGCGGCCTCCTGCCCCTCGGCGGCGAGGGCGAGACGCTGGGCGGCCACAAGGGCTACGGTCTTGCAGTGCTCGTGGACATAATGACGGCGATCACCTCGGGCGGCGTTTTCGGAAAGGCCGTGATGGACAGCGAGGCCACCTCGGCGCGCGTGTGCCACTTCTTCGGCGCCGCGCGCATCGACATCTTCCGCGATCCCGGCGAGTTCAAGGCGGACATGGACAGGCTGCTCGACGAGCTGTCGTCGGCGGTGCCCGCCGATGGACGCGGGCGCGTCTACTACGCGGGCCAGAAGGAGCACGAGGCTGAAGCGTTGAGCGATATCGAAGGGGTGCCGCTGGCCGCCGAGGTCGCCGCGCGCCTCGCCGAGCTCGGCGCCAGCCTGAGCGTGGAGCTCAGACCCTGAGCGTCGCGATGTAGTTCGAGATTCCCCCGAGCAGCATATCCACGGCGATCGCCGTGAGCACGAGTCCCATCAGTTTCTCGATGGCGCTGAGGAAGCGCTTGCCCAGCCACACCTCGAGCTTCGACGAGGCGAAGAACACGATGGTCGTTATCGTTATGGCGATGAGTATCGAACCCACAAGCTCGAGCTTGCCCAGGCCCGGCGTGCTGGAGAGGAGCATCACGGTGGTCATCGCCGACGGCCCCGCGATGAGCGGTATCGCCACCGGCACGATGAAGGGCTCGGAGCCGTTCTCCTCGTCCACGAGCTTGCCGCCCGAGTCGGGAAATACCATGTTGATCGCGATGAGGAAGAGGATGACGCCCCCCGCGATCCGCAGGCTCTCGTCGGAGAGCTTTATCGCGCTGAGGAGCCCGGATCCGAAGAAGAGGAATATCACCAGCGTGAAGAAGGCGATCGCGCACTCGCGGAGGATGACCTTCCTGCGCCTCGAGGCGTCGACATGGGCCAGCGAGGCGATGAAGAGGGGGATGTTCCCCAGCGGGTCCGTGATGAGGATGAGCAGGATCGTCGCCGAAAGGAAGTTCTGCGGCATGGTTTCCCCCTATGCTTGCGCGGCGGGGCGTTCCGCGCGCCGCACCGAGACGATGGACGAGGCCAGCACGGAAACGAGGATGACGGCCCCGCCCGCCAGAGCGCGGGCGCCGGGAGCCTCCCCCGTGGCCAAAAATACCCAGAGCGGGTTGCAGAGCGGCTCGATCACCGCGATCAGGACGCTCTGGAGCGCCGTTATGCGCTTTACCGCGAAGGAGAGCAGCACCGCGGCCATGCCGATCTGGACCACGCCGAGCCCCATTATGGCGGACACCGCCCGGACGGAGAAGACGGGCGCCGGCATGAAGAGCGATACCGCGAAGGCTATGGCCGCGGTCAAAATGTGCCCCAGCAGGAGCGAGTCGAGGGGACGCGCGTCCTTCTGCCGGCGTAGCAGCATGATGTTGGCGGCGAACGCCAGGCCCGATCCCACCGCGGCGAGGTCGCCGACGAGGTTCCCCTTCCCTAGCGAATCCAGGAAGAAGAGGACCATGCCGACGCATATGCCGCACAACGCGAACCAGTCCTCGCCCTTGGGGGGCTCCTTGAGAAGGGCGGCGCTCATGAAGGCCACGTAGATGGGCGCGCCGTACTGGAGCAGGATCGCGTTGGCCGACGTCGTATGCTTGTTCGCGAAGATGAACAGCAGCATGGTGGCCGCGTAGGAAACCGCCGTCAGCACCTGCGGCGCCGAAAAGTCGAACCTCGGCTTGCCTTTCAGCATCACGAAGATGAAGACCGCGGCCACGGCGCTACGCCCGCAGGCTATGGCGAAGGGCTGCCAGTCGACCGCCTTGATGAAGAGGCCCGCGAGGCTCCAGCAGAAGGCGCAGGCCGCCATGGCGGCGATGCCCGCCTCCTGCCTGGATTTCCTTGGATCCATGGACCTCAGCGCTCCAGCTTGCGGTAGACGATGCGGTGCGGCCTGTCGGCGTCGGCGCCGATCTGCGAGCGGTGCCACTCGGCGTACTCCGTCCAGTTGCCGTCGAACCAGGTCGCCTTCGAGTCGCCCTCGAAGGCCAGGATATGCGTGCAGACGCGGTCGAGGAACCAGCGGTCGTGGCTGACCACCAGGGCGACTCCCGCGAAGGAGTCGAGCGCCTCCTCGAGGGCGCGCATCGTGTTGACGTCGAGGTCGTTGGTCGGCTCGTCGAGGAGGAGGACGTTGGCGCCCTCCTTTACCATCATCGCCAGGTTGAGCCTGTTGCGCTCGCCGCCCGAGAGGACGCCCACCTTGCGCTGCTGGTCCTGGCCCGAGAAATTGAACCACGAGCAGTAGGCCCGCGAGTTGATCTCGCGCTTGCCGCCGAGAAGGATCAGGTCCAGCCCGTTCGACAGCTGCTCCCAGACGGTCTTCTCGGGATCGAGCGAGGCGCGCATCTGGTCCGCGTACGCGAGGACGACGGTGTCGCCCAACGTTATCGCGCCCGAGTCGGGCTTCTCGCGCCCGGTGATGATGTTGAGCAGGGTGGTCTTGCCGGCGCCGTTCGGGCCGACGATGCCGACCACCGCCCCGGGCGGCACCTCGAAATTCAGGTCGTCGAAGAGGAGCTTGTCGTCGAAGCCCTTCGCGAGCTTGTCCGCGCGGATGACGCTCTTGCCGAGCCTGGGGCCGGCGGGTATCACGATCTTCGCCTCGCGGATCTTCTCCTTGCCCTCGTCGGCCAGGAGCTTCTCGTAGCGCTCGATGCGGGCCTTGCTCTTGGCGTGGCGCCCCTTGGCGCTCATGCCGATCCACTCGAGCTCGCGGCCGAGGGTGCGGGCGCGTTCGGACTCGCCCTTCTCCTCCTGCTCGAGCCGCTTCTTCTTCTGGTCGAGCCAGCTCGAGTAGTTGCCCTTCCAGGGGAAACCCTCGCCGCGGTCCAGCTCGAGGATCCAGCCTGCGACGTTGTCGAGGAAGTAGCGGTCGTGCGTCACGGCGATGACCGTGCCCTGGTAGTCGCGCAGGTGGCGCTCCAGCCAGGCTATCGTCTCGGCGTCCAGGTGGTTGGTCGGCTCGTCCAGGAGGAGGATGTCGGGCTTCCGCAGGAGGAGGCGGCACAGGGCCACGCGGCGGCGCTCGCCTCCGGAGAGGTGGTCGACGAGCTGGTCGGAGGGCGGGCAGCGCAGGGCCTCCATGGCGAAATCCAGGCGCGAGTCCAGGTCCCAGGCGCCCATCGCGTCCAGCTTCTCCTGGAGCGCCGCCTGCTTGGTGGCGAGCTTGTCGAAGTCGGCGTCGGGGTCGCCGAAAGCCTCGTTCACCGCGTCGAACTCGGCGAGCGCGTCGACGATCTCCTGCACGCCCTCGCTGACGACTTCGCGGACGGTCTTGCCGTCCTGGAGGTGGGGCTCCTGCTCCAGGAAGCCGATCGTATAGCCGGGCGAGCAGGAGACTTCGCCGGCGAACTCGGTGTCCACGCCCGCCATGATGCGCAGGAGGCTCGACTTGCCCGAGCCGTTCAAGCCGATGACGCCGATCTTGGCGCCGTAATAATATGAAATGCTGATGTCCTTGAGCACCTGCTTCGTGCCGTGGCGCCTCGAGACGCGATACATCGAGTAAATTATCTTCTTGTCGTCAGTTGTCGTTGCCATGATTTTACTATACCGGAAAAGCGGAAACGCGTCGCCCCCCGACCGCCTCCCGGCGACACGGCGGATGCGAACTTTATTATATTAGGGTAATGAAATACAAAAGCGACACAGTCGCCCGGACCGCCGCGCCTGCAGGCGCCGCCGATCGGGCCGCCCCCCTCGACCTGGCTCCTTCCGAAGGCCTCGAGCACGCCGTTCTGGCGGGAGGCTGCTTCTGGTGCCTGGAAGCCGTCTTCGAGCGGGTGCGCGGCGTCTCGAGCGTGATCTCGGGCTACACCGGCGGCGCGACCAACCGCCCCAGCTACGAGGAAGTGTCCTCCGGCGCCACTGGCCACGCCGAGGCGGTCGCCATCGCCTTCGATCCCGCCGTCGTCGGCTACGATGAGCTGCTCGATTATTTCTGGAAGATCCACGACCCCACCACTGAAAACCGCCAAGGCGCGGACGTCGGCACCCAGTACCGCTCGGCGATCTACTACGTCGGCGAAGCCCAGCGCCGCGCCGCAGAAGCCTCCATCGCGCGCGAAGCCGGGCGCCAGCCCTCCCCCATCGTCACCGAACTCAAGCCGGCCGGCGATTTCTGGGCGGCGGAGGACTACCACCAGGACTTCTACCGGAACAATCCGAACTATGGCTACTGCGCCGTCGTCATCGCCCCCAAGCTCAAAAAAGCCGGTTTTTAGCGGGGACGCGGAGCAAAAAGGCAGAGGTGCCCCCGAATATCGCTCAGAGTCCCGTCTCGAGACTGGCCGCCTCGATCTCCTTGAAATAGCGGACGGTGCGGACCTTGAGGTCGAGGGTCGCGTCCTCGTCGCAGACGATGAGGGCCTTCGGGTGGAGCTGGAGGCAGCTCAAAGTCCACATGTGGTTCACCCCGTCCTCGACGCAGTGCTGCAGGGCCCTCGCCTTGCCCTGGCCGGTGACGAGGATCATGACCTCGCGCGCCGCCATGACGGTGCCCACCCCGACCGTGAGCGCGGTCGACGGCACCTTGGCGATGTCGCCGCCGAAAAAGCGGCTGTTGTCCTTCTTGGTGTCCTGAGTCAGGGTCTTGATGCGCGTGCGCGAGGTCAGGGATGATCCCGGCTCGTTGAAGGCGATGTGGCCGTCGGCGCCGACCCCGCCCACGAAAAGATCGATTCCGCCCGCCTGGGCGATCCTCTCCTCGTAGGCGGCGCACTCCGCCTCGAGGTCGGGCGCCATCCCGTTCAGGATGTTGACGTTTCCCGCGGGGATATCGATGTGCGAGAAGAAGTTGTCCCACATGAAGCGGTGGTAGCTCTGCTCGTGTTCGCGGGGAAGGCCGACGTACTCGTCCATGTTGAAGGTGACGACGTTCTTGAAGGAAACCCCGCCAGCCTTTTGCAGCTCGATGAGCTTCCTATACATGCCGAGCGGGGTCGAGCCCGTCGGCAGGCCGAGCACGAAGGGCTTGCCCTTCGGCGCGCCGGCGATCCTGGCGGCCAGGTGCTTCGCCGCCCATGTCGCGACATCGTCGTCGCGCTGCTGGATGATCACTCTCATCGCTATACCTCTCGTTGTCGGCGCCGCTCGCGGGCGCCGCGTGGTGGCGGGGCCGGCGCGCCGGCTCCCTTCATTTCCTGTAGACGAACTCGCCCTTGACCATGTTCAGCTCGACCTCGAAGTCCTTGGAGAGCAGGGCCATGTCGGCGAAGTAGCCGGGGCTGATCTCGCCCATCTTGGGAAGGCGCAGGATGCGCGCCGGGTTGGAGGAGGCCATCTTCACGGCGACTTCCAGGGGAATCCCGAAGCCGACGAGGTTCTTCAGCCCCTCGACCATCGTGAGCGAGCTGCCCGCGATCACGTCGTCCAGTTTCCGGTGGAAGAGCTTGTCCTCGAGGTAGACCTCCTCGCCGTTGGCGATGAAGGGTCCGCTCGCCTGCTCGGTCGGCTTTAGCGCGTCGGTGACGAGGACGATGTTCGTGTCCGGCTTGTCGCGTACCAGCAGCCTTATGAGGTCGGGGTGCACGTGCTTGCCGTCGGCGATGATCTCGCAGGACAGGTCGGGCTGGATGAGGATGGCGCCGACCGCGTTCGGGTTGCGGTGGTCCAGCCGGCTCATCGCGTTGAAGAAGTGCGTGGCGTGGCGGATGCCGGCCTGCATGCCCTCGATCATGTTCTCGTAGGTGGCGTCGGTGTGGCCCGCCTGGAGCACGATGCCGACGTTGTTGCAGTACAGCGCGAGCTCGCGCATGCCCTTGAGCTCGGGCGCCACCGTCATGTTGACGATGTGTCCCTCGGCGGCCTGGTAGAGCCTGTGGAGGAGGTCGAGGTCGACGGCGCGCACGGTCTCGGGCCGCTGGACGCCGAGCCGCTTGGGCGAGATGAAGGGGCCCTCCAGGTGGATGCCCAGGATGGTGGCGCCCTTCTCGCGGCCCATGGCTTGGACGACCGCGCGGATCCCGGCGATCATCTCCTCTTCCGCCATGGGGTAGAGGGTCGGGCAGAAGGCCGCGACGCCGAAGGGGGCGAGCCGCTCCGACATGGCGAGGATGGCGTCGGCGCTCAGGTCCTCGGTGCCCACGCCGCAGAATCCGTGGATGTGGGAATCGATCAGGCCCGGCACGAGGTAGGCGCCTTTAGCGTCGATCAGGGTATCGTCGGCGTCAAAATGCTTCTGGGCGAAGCGTCGCTCGGAAAAAACGTCGACGATGTTCTGGCCTTCGACGAGCACGGCGCTCTCCGGCATCTGCGCGTAGCCGGCGACGACGGTGGCGTTATGGATGCAGATGGACGACATATGACTCCCGGAGGCTTGCGCCTATACAGATAGTAATAAGGGGAGCGAATAAGATCAATATAAACGAGGGGCGCCGGAGCTTTCGCCCCGGCGCCCCCGTCGACCGCGGGAAGATGCCGCCCCGCTCAGTTGGTCGCGGCGCTGGTAGCGTCGGCTTCGGCGGCCGGAGCGGACTGGTCGGCCGCGGGCTGCGCCGTCGTCGTCGCCGCGGGGGCGGCGGCGGGAGCGGTCGCCTGGGGCGTCGCCGGAGCGGCCGGAGCCGCGGCCGGTGCCGCCGCGGGAGCGGCGGCGGCGTTCAGCGCCGCGGTCCACTGGCCTTTGAGCTGTTCCAGCATGCCGAAGACCTGATGCCCTTCCGGATAGCTCTTCTTGAAGTACTCCTCGGCCTTGGCCAGGGTGGCGAGCGCCTCGGTCATGATCTCCGCGGTCTGGCCCTTCTCGCCCAGGAGAAGCGCCTTGTAGAAGTACAGGGCGGCCATGTGGTCGTCGGTTCCGCCCTTGGCCATCGCGCGGTCGAGGAACCTGAAGCCGGAATCGAAATCGTTGGCCGAGAGCCAGGTGGAGATCAGCGAGCGGATGACGTCGGGGTTGCCGGGGAAGGCCGCGGTGACGGCGTCGGCGGCGGCGTCGGCCGCGGGGCCGTCGCCGAGCTGGACGGCGACCACGTGGCGGATCAAGCCGGGCACGTACTCTTCGGGGAATTTCTTCTCGAAGGAGGCGACGTATTTCTCGAGCGTCTCCTTGTTGTTGGCGGCGAGGCCCGCCTTGATCGCGGCGATGTAGGCGTTGTTGAGCTGCTCGCTGTCCTCGGACGAGGCGATGATCTTGTCGACGAGGGGGAAGACTTCGGCGAAGCTGCCCATCGAGACATAGGCGTCGGCCAGGCGGATAGCGAGGGCATTGCTGTCCGGCGCGAGCGCCAGGGCCTTCTTCAGGATGGAGACGGCCGCATCGAAGCGCTCCATGGCGACGAGGATCTGGGACTGGCGGTCGAGGGACTCGGCAGTGTAGGTCTCGTAGGCGAAGGCGCGCTCGTAGCCTTCCGCGGACTTGGCGAGGATGGCGGCGTCCTCCTCCATCCACTGGCCCTGGTAGCTGGACCAGACGACGTAGTAGAAATCGCCGAGCATCATCGAGAGGACGGGGGGCAGGGCTCCGCCCTTGGCCTCGATCGCCTTGGCGAGGTCGGCGGGATTGAACTCGACGGGATCGTCGATAGCGACGCCATCGGCGCGGACCGACTCGAGATCCTGGCCCTCGGCGAGGTCGACGAATCCGAAGACGGTGTGGAGGGTCGTCTGCGCGTAGCCGTCGAGCGCGAGGCCGATCTTTTTCGCGAGGATGTAGGGGTTGGCGTTGGCGGCGTCGTAGGAGGACAGGGCCTTCCAGGCGGAGAGCCATTTCCCGGCCTTGGCAAAGGCGTCGGCCGTCGCGAGGACTTCGCGGTCGGCCGCGGGGGCGTCGGCGTAGAAATCGGGAACGACGGCGGGCTGGGCGGCGGCCGGAACAGCCTGCTGGACAGCCGCGGGCGCGGCGGGCGCCGGAGCCGCCGGTTGTGCCTGTTGAGCGGTCTGGGCGTAGGCGAATCCGCCGGCGGCGACTAAGAGCGCGAGCGCTGCCGCGACCCTGAAGGCGGACAGTATGTTTTTCGAAGAGGAGCGCATTCTTTCTCCTTGATGCTGCGTCAGGCAGCCTTGGGCGCCTTTCAGCTGGATTGGTCGAATATACCACGGCGGAACGGCCTTGGCATACTCCATATTGAACAAAGCAGCCCTGGTTTTGTATCATGCCTCCGCTTCGAATTTCGGACCGAGTCGACAGGACATATTATGGTAGCAACCCGACGGGACACGACGCTCGCCCGACGAACGGGCGCCCTCGATACTATCTACGCTCGCATCGAGCGGGAACAGGCCGATTTCAGGCGATCCGCCGCCGAACGCGGGAAACCCGTCGCCTGCCCGCCCCGCTGCGGGAACTGTTGCATCCACTTCGTCCCCGATGTCATGCCCGTCGAGGCCGATCGCCTCGCCCTCTTCATCCTCACCGAGCGCCCGGCCATGGTCGATCATTTTTTTGCCCGACGCGAGGCTTCATACGCCAGGGACGCGGCCTGCCCCTTCTGGGACGAGTCGAAGCCGGGCGAGAACTGCATGGTGTACCCGAGCAGGCCCCTCATCTGCCGACTCTTCGGTTTCTGCTCGATACTGAACAAAAACGGCGAGCCCGCCTTCGCGCTCTGCCACGGCATGGCTCCCGTCCCCGGAGAGAGGGCCCGGCACTTCGCCGGCGCGGACCGGATGGGCGACCTTTTTGGACTGATTCCCCCGCCCATGGCCGACTTTTCGAGCGAGATAGTCGCCCTGGATCCCAGCGAGGCTGGACGGCGCGCGTCCATCCTGGACGCCCTTCCCTCGGCCCTCGCGAGGGCGGCCCCCGTCCTCAACCCCGGCGCCGAGGAAACACTGCCAAAGCGTCGATTCGATAGCCGCGAGCTGAGCGTCCGCAGGCCGAAGAGCCGCGGCGGCGGCGATTCGCGCTTGCAAAAATACCCGGGCGGCTATAGGGTATAGTCGCCCCAAAGCGGAACCAGCGTGAAAAAATATCTCGTCCTTGCCGGCAACATCGGAGCCGGGAAATCCACCCTCGTGAGCCTCCTGGCGGAAAAGCTCGACTTCGCGCCCTACTACGAGCCAGTCGCCGAAAATCCCTTCCTCAAGGACTTCTACGCCGACATGCGGCGCTGGGCCTTCCATTCCCAAGTATTCTTCCTCACGAGCAGGGCCAAGGGACACCGGGACCTCATGGCCGACCCGCGATCCGTCGTCCAGGACCGCTCCCTCTACGAGGACGCCGAAGTCTTCGCCCGAAATTTGCACCTGCAGGGCGCCATGGGCGCGGAAGAATGGGCCACCTACCAGGAACTCTACCGCACCCTGGCCTCGATCCTCCCTCCCCCCGACCTCGTCATCTACATCCGCGCCTCGGCCTCCACCCTCAGGCAGCGGATCGCCAAACGCGGGCGCGATTTCGAGGCGAACATCCCCGACACCTATCTCCAAGGGCTGAACGCCCTCTACGAGGAGTGGATCCAGTCGTTCACCCTCGCACCGGTGCTCACCATCCCCGGCGACAGGCTCGACTTCGTGGACGATTCGCGCGATTTGGCCTGCATCGTGAACACGGTGCGGCGGCGCCTGCAGGACAAGCAGTCGCTCCTCTTCCCTTATGAAATGTGAGGCCGACGAAGGAGGCCCGGCGGCGCGCGGCCCAAGCCCGCGCGAGCCCGGCGACTCCGCTCAGCTTTCCCAGCGCGAGAGGATTTGCAGGTAGCGTTCCCGGACTTCCCCGACGACATTTTCCCAGGTGCGACAAAGCGTTTTCTGCGCGTTCAAGGCGATTCCCGCGCGTTTCACATCGTCGTCCAGGGCTTCCAGCACCTTCGCGGAAAAAGCCTCCTGGCTATTTTCAGATACATACCCGTTGATCTCGTCGTTCACCGCCTCCGCGACGTTCGATCCCGAAAGCACGACGGATGCCGTCCCCATCGCCGCGGCTTCCCTGATGACCAGCGACCAAGTATCGTAAAGAGAAGGAAAAAGGAAAATATCGCCGCGGGCGTAGATCGTCTGCAGAAGCTCGCGATCATAGACCACGTCGTGGAAAATCACGTTATCCTGCATCCCCAGGCTTCGCACCAGCTGCTGCAGCTGGGGTTTCGCGTAGCCCTTGCCGACGAAGACCATCTCGAAGTCCGGCCTGGCCGCGATGATCGCGGGGAGGGAATGCACGAGGAACTCGAGGTTTTTCTCGAAGACGTGCTGCCCCACGTAGAGACCGACGGGAATTCCCTCCGGAAGCCCGAGGTATCTGGCACCCCTTTCCCGATAAGGCCCGACATCGGCCGGGGGGGCCATGTCGATCCCGTTCTCCACGACCTCATAGGGACCCTTGTAGCCGTACTCGCGGAGCGTGTGGGCGACCGACTCCTGGGGCACCCAGACGTGGTCGACGCTGTAGAAGAAATCGATGACGTGTTTCATCTGCTCGTTGACGATGGGCTTGAATCCGAAGATATGGTCGAAATCCTCCCTGTACTTCGAATGGAAGGTCGCGACGATCGGGATATGCTTTTCCTTGGCCACCCGCTTGGCGAGGAGACCCGCCGCGAAAGGCGAATGGGCGTGGACGATATCGAAATCCGCGGCCTTGAGCTGATGCTGGAGCTTGAAGTCCAGCTCGGGCAGGCCGATGCGGTAAGGAGGGCGCACGATGGTGGACATGGAGAGGAAGCGGATGACGGGAAAGGGCTCATCGTCTTTGTAGTTGGGCATGAAGGGCGTCACGACCGAAGTCGGGCCCAGCATCTTGGAGAGCCAGAGGGCATAGTTCCGGACCGTTATCGTGACGCCGTCCATGATCGGGACGTACCCGTCGTTGAATAGTCCCGTCCTCACTTGACTCATGAAAAAAACATATCCCTTTGACCTTTGAATGTCAAACATTTCGCGTTCCCGAGGAGGTCGGCGGAATATGCGGCCCGGGAATTGCCTCGGCAGGCTGGTTTTTACTACTTTCTACTCAGGACTTTATGTAAGGAGGGTCAGGATGGCCACCATCACGTTCAAGGGCAACCCGGTATCCACGTTGGGCGACTTGCCGGCGCCGGGCGCGATCGCCCCCAACTTTTCGCTTACCCGCGGCGACCTCGCCGACGTGGGGCTCGCGGACTTCGCCGGAAAGGTGAAGATCCTGAACATAGTCCCCAGCCTGGACACCGGCGTCTGCGCCGCCAGCGCCCGCGCCTTCAACAAGGCCGCCGAAAACTTGGGTGGCGTCGTCGTGCTGACGGTGAGCCGGGATCTGCCCTTCGCACAGAAGCGCTTCTGCGAAGCCGAAGGCATAAAAGCCGTCGTTCCCCTCTCGGAGCTGCGCGACCGCGAGTTTGGCAGAAAATACGGCGTCGAAATGACGAGCGGCCCCCTCGCCGGGTTACTATCGCGGGCGGTCGTCGTTTTGAATAAGGAGAATGTCGTCGTGTACACGCAGCAAGTGCCGGAGATCGCCCAGGAACCCGACTACGCGGGGGCGCTCGCCGCCGCGAAAGCGGCGCTCTAGCTTTTATCGCCGGCGGTCCGGGCCGAAGCGAACCTCGCGCACCAGGAAGGAACAATGGATAAGAGAAAAATTCTAGTCACGATGCTCGAAACCGGCTTCGGCCACAAATCCCCCGCCATGGCGGTAGAGGAATCGCTCGAATCCTTCGCCGGCGACCAGGTCAGCGTGGATGTCGTCGATTTCGCCAAGGAAAGCGGCGCCTACCGCGACGACCTCGCGATCAAGGGCTCCTGGGACATCGCGCTCGCCTTTCCCCTGTCGGCGCGCATCGGCTACCTCCTCGTGGAGATGAGCGGCAAGAACAAGAAATACATCGACGTCCTCTTCCGCGAGTTCGTGATAAAGGGCATCGACTACATCGAACACTACAAGCCCGACATGATCTTTTGCACGCACCCGCTCACGCTCTACATAGCGGTGAAGGCCCGGGAGACTCTCGGCATGAACTTCAAGGTGGCGGCCTACGTGGTCGACCCCTTCGACGGCTATTCCTGGTGGGCCAACGAAGGGGCGGACGCCCTCCTCGTCGCCTCGCAGGAATCGCGGGACAGGCTTATCGCCCACGGCGTGCGGCCCGAGATCATCCACCAGTTCGGCTTTCCCATCAAGAAAGCCTTCTTCGACATCAGGCCCCACAGCGAAGAGCCCCTGCGGAAGCTCGGGCTCGACCCGGGCCGGCTCACCCTGCTCATCAGCGCCGGAGCGCAGGGCATAGGCAATATCTATTTCTTCGCCGAACTCCTCTACCTCACGCAGACGCCGGTCAACCTGATCGTCGTGGCGGGAAACAACAAGTCGACGAAGCGACGCTTCGACACGCTGAAACGAACCATTTCCTCGCGCACGGGGCTCGCGTCGCTGGGCTACGTCACGAACATGAACGAGCTTATGAGCGTCTCGGACGCCATCGTGGGCAAGGCGGGAGCCTCCACCGCGATGGAGGCGATATTCATGGGCAAGCCTTTCATCTTCACCGAATGGGCCACCTACAACGACCGCTACATCATACAGTTCGCGAAAAAGTACAAGATCGGCTGGTACGCGCCCTATCCCTTCGTCTTTTCCAACCTTATAAAACGGCTCATGGAAGGCGACGAGCTGCAGGTCTACACCCAGAACCTCGAGCGCCTGGCGATGGAACCCGGCACGGACGACGTCGCCCGCTACCTGCTCGGGATGATCGGCATCGAGCCGGACTCTTTCTCCGACCCGGCGAAGGTCCGTCAGGAGCCCGTCGGATCCGAGGCCACGTCGCAGACCGAGCCGCCCGACACCGCCAGAAGCTGAGCGTAGGTCATCGGCACGCCGGTCGAATTCGTGCCGGCGGCGGGATATATCATGTCCCAGGGGGCGAGGCTCTCGTCGACGTAGACGGGAATGCCGCCGACGCCGAAGGGGCAGACGCCGCCGGGCCAGAAGCCGGTGAGCGCGAAGGTTTCCTCGGCGCTCGTCATCGACATCTTCTCTCCGCAGAGCCGCTTTATCTTTCCCGAAGAAATTTTTTTGTCGCCCGCGCAGACGATCATGGCTACGCGGCCCGAAGCGCCTTTGAAGAGAAGGCTCTTGGCGATCTGGCCGACTTCGACGCCGATCTTGGCGGCCGCGGACTCGGCGGTGGGAGTTGAGCCTTCCTCGAACTCGAGGGCCGCGAGGCCGGCCGCGTCGAGAACGGCTTTTACTTTGTCAGGTATCATGGCCGCACATGATGGCACTTCGCCGGAGGACGGTCAAGCTTGGGCGGGCGACGCGGGAAAAGGCTGGCGGAGGCTGCGACAGTGGGCGGCGAGGGCGTCGCCAAGGGCGCGGAAGGCGGCTGGGGGGCGGAAGGCGGCTGGGGGGCGGAAGGCGGCTGGGGGGCGGAAGGCGG
>JAJTBU010000187.1 GCA_021286735.1 bacterium | reverse complement strand
GTGCTCTTCCTCGTGAGCGCCCTCAACGATTCGCTCGCCTGGATCCAGCCCCTCCTCCTCCTCTTCTCGACCCCCCTCCCCATGATGTACCACGCCTCCTCGATGTTCAGCCTGGGAAGCTTCATAGCCGCCGAAATACTCCTCTTCAGGCAGGGGTTCTTCGATCAATCGAGGGTCGCCAAGTTCCTCATCACGATTCTGTACTTTTTCCTCAGCGAACTCCTCGTCGGCCTTTACCAGGGGCTGACCCTGGTTGACATCGCCATGCCCATCCTCTACACGATCGTTTTCCTCGCCTTCCTCCTGATCGTCTACGGCGACAAGTGGGTCGTCTACCTCAAGGAACCCAAGCCGACGCTTTCGCTCGCGGAGCTGAAAGTGACCGCGAAGGAGACCGAGTATCTGCGGGCCTTGCTGGACGGGCGCTCGATCAAGGAGATCGCCATCGACACGGGCGTCACGGAGTCGACGGTGCGGAACACCCTGGCGCGGGTGTACCGCAAGTTCGACGTGCAGGATAAAGCCGCCCTCATGGCGAAATGCGGAAGGTACGCCCTCGTCGACTGATCCCTCGGCTCGCCGCTGCTCGCCGCCTCGCCCCTTGCAACGCTCATCAATTTTACGTAAGGTAGACGCTCAAGAGGTCACCATGCGCACGATTCCCCTCGATGCCGGCTCGCTCGCCGGCCAGGATGCCGAAACCATACTCCCAGCCTCCCGCGGGGCCGCCGAGAGCTTCGCCGCGCTCTTCGCCGTCGTCGCCCGCCTGAGGGCGCCCGACGGCTGCCCCTGGGATCGGGAGCAGTCGCCCGCGTCGATCCGCAACAACATCATCGAGGAAGCCTACGAACTGGTGGAAGCGATCACCGAGAAGGATCCCGACCATGCCCGCGAGGAGGCCGGCGACCTCTTCATGCTCGCGACCATGGTGTCCTACATGTATGAGCAGGAAAAAAGCTTCTCGGTGGCCGACGCGCTGGACGGCGTCTGCGAGAAGCTCGTGCGCAGGCATCCCCACGTCTTCGGCGACGCCGCGGCCGACAGCCCCGACGCCGTGGTGGAACAGTGGAACAGGATCAAGGAGACCAAGGAAGGGCGCCGCAAAAAGGACTCCATCATGGATGAGGTTCCCCGCCACCTTCCGCCCCTCGAGCGCGCCTACAAGATCCAGAAGAAGGCCTCGAAGGCCGGCTTCGACTGGACCAAGAGCGACGAGGCCTGGGACAAGGTCGAGGAGGAGCTGCGCGAGTCCCGCGAGGCCTTCGCCGCCAAGGACGCGGACGCGCTCGAAGCCGAGATCGGCGACCTCATCTACTCGGTGGTCAACCTGGCGCGCTTCAACGGCGTCGATCCGGTCCTGGCTCTCCAGCGGACGAACGACAAGTTCGCCAAGCGCTTCATGCACGTCGAGAAGCGCATGAAGGAAGAAGGCCTGGAGCTCTCCGCCGACCACATGGCCCGGATGGACGGCTATTGGGAAGAGGCGAAAAAGCGCCCCTGAGCCTTCGCCGCGAAGCGACGCGCGGAAGGATAGGCTTTTTCCGCCGCGCGCGAATTCCAAAGATGTTTCTTCCATAGTATACTTCCGCCATGGCCAATCCCCTGTCGCCGGGTCGCCTGAGAACGGCGCGCCGCGACTTCAACATATTCAATTTCTTCAATTCGGCTTCATTCGTCCTGGTGTCGGGCTCTTTCCTCACCCTGCTCGCCATCAGGATGGGGGCGTCCAACGCCGTCGTGGGCGTGCTGAACGCGATCGCCTACTCCACCTTCTTCATGATGCCGATCGGCAAGCGCGTCGTCAGGACCAAGCCCATCGTATGGACCTTCGGCTGGGCCTGGGTCGGGCGATATCTCGCCCTCCTCCCTGTCCTGCTCGCGCCGGTCTTCGCCGCCAAGGGCCTGCGGGGCGCGGCCATCGGCCTCCTCGTGGCCGGAACCGCCGGATTCGCCGTCTTCAGGGGCATCGGGCTCATAGGCAACAATCCTCTCGTCGGCTTCCTGGCCTCGGGAGGAGGCGACAAGCCCCGCTCGGACCGCGGCTCGTACATGGTATCGAATTCCCTCGTCAACTCGGTGGCGAGCATGGTCTGCGGCCTCCTCGTCTCCCTCTTCCTGGGCGAGCAGGCCACGCCCTGGTCCTACGCCACGGGAGTCGGCATCGGCATCGCCCTGGGCCTCGCCGGCTGCGCCTACCTCCTCCGCATGCCCGAACCCACCGACTACACGCCCGAGAAGTCCAGCTCCCTCGCCGAGACGGCGCGGGAAGCCTTCAAGGACGAGCCTTTCCGCCGCTTCATCATCATCTTCATGGTGGTGTCCTTCATCTCGGGCATGGGGCGATCCTTCCTTCCCGTCTACGCCAAGGAAGTCTTCGCCCAGGGCGACGACGCCGTCATGGTCTACTCGCTCTTCGCCTCAGGCGGCTCGGTGGTCATGGGACTGATCTCCCGCCTCGTGGTGGACAGGCTCGGCTCCAAGCCCCTCTTCATCATCTTCAGCGCCATCGGCCTGGCGAGCTTCCTGCCGATAGCGGCCATCCCCGGCGGCCGGACGCTCATCGCCTCGGGCACGGTGGCCGCCCTCTTCCTCGCCTTTCTGCACTTTCTGACGAACTTCGGCTTCTCCGGCGAAGAGAACGCGGGCCAGACCTACTACTTCTCCCTCGTGCCCAAGGAGAAAACCCTCGACTTGGCGGTCGTGTACTACATCGCCTACGGCCTGGGCGGAGCCCTCGGGTCGGGCGCTGGCGGCCTCATCCTGGACGGATTCATCGCGCTGGGCATGCGGCCCGCGGGCGCCTACCGGCTCCTGTACGGCATACTCTGCCTCATCCTCTGCGTGGCGCTCTTTTCCATGCAGCGCCTCAAGCGCCTCGGCTCGCGGAGCGTCTCGCAGTCCCTGGGCGTGATGTTCTCGCCCCGCGACCTCCGGGCCTTCGACCTTCTTTCGCGGCTGGACCGCAGCGAGCACCCGAACCAGGAAATCCGCCTGATCCAGGAGCTGGGCCACTCAATGTCCATGCTGTCGCAGGAGGAGCTGGTGGAATACCTGCGCTCGCCCCGCTTCGAGGTCCGCATGGAGGCCCTCCTGGCCTTCGAATCCATGCCCCAGCTCTCGCCCAAGGTGGTCTGGCCCCTCATCAGGGAGACCGAGACCCACACCTTCACGACGGCCTATGTCGCCGCGCGCATCTTGGGCAAGAACGCCTGCGCGGAGGCCATCCCGACGCTGCGCAAGGCCATGGCGGCGGAGGACTACATGCTTCAGGGAACCGCCATGATCGCGCTGGCGAGGATCGGGGACGCCGACGCCGTGCCCATCATGGAGTCCATCCTGATGCGCAGCGACAACCCCCGCGTCAAGATTTCGGCGGTCTGCGCCCTGGAAGTCATGGGATCGAAGGCGTCGCTTCCCGTACTCGCCGCGAGCCTGCGGCGCGACGATCCGCCCGCCTTCGTATCCGACGAGGTCATCCTGGCGATGGCGGGCATCATGGGGATAATGGGCGAATTCTACCCGCTTTATTCGGCCTTCATCGCGGACGAATCATCGGGCCTGGATCTGCTGGAATCGACGGCGGGCGACATCATCGCCGACGAGCGGACCTTGGACGACTGGAAGGGCGGCCTGTCCAAGCTTTTCGACGCGGAACGCCCCGACGGAGCGAAGATAGCTTCCCTCATCCTGAAGACGGGCGAGAATCCCCGCACCGAGATGGTCCTGGCCGAGGCCTTGCTCGACTCGAAGCTCTTCTACGGCGGCTTCAAGTACCTCGCGGCCGCCTATCCCCTCTTCGTCAAGCGCCGCGGCTAGGCGACAGCGCGCCGACGCGCGGCTCGAAGGCTCAGGGCAGTTCGATCGAACGCTTTTCGGGATCGGGGTTCCGGCGAAAAAATATGGCGGTGTTGCCGATCACGCGCACCAGCTCGCTGGAGGTCGCTTCGGCGAGGTCCGCCGAAATCTCCTTTTTCTGATCCTTGAAATCGACGAACTTCACCTTGACGAGCTCGTGCCGCTCCAAAAGGGTGGCGAGCTGGGCGGCGAAGGCCTCGGTGGGCCCGCCCTTGCCGAGCTGGGCTGACACCGCGTCCTTGGAGGCCAATCCGGTGAGAAAACCGCGCTGTTTCGTGCTGATCATCGTGGTACCTCCAAAAATCAGAAGGGCAAGGAGAGGAGCAGGGAGCCCAGGAGCCTCAAAAGCGCCCCGCCGGCGGCCCTGAAAAGGATGAGGACGAGAAAGCCCGTTATGAGCCCCTGCAGGTAATCGACGGCCTTGTTCCGGTAGATGACTTTGTTGATGTGGTAGAGGATGGGGTTGAGGATCGCGTCGAGGATGACCCAGACCGGGCTCAGGCTGTTCCAGCGGGCGAGGTACACGACGATGCGCACCAGCGCGCAGGCGGAAACGAAGGAGAGGACGAAGGAGACCGCCGACCAGAGCGCCCCGATGATGAGGCTCAGGAAGAAGCCGACCGTGACTCGGCCCGACAGGGCCACCGTCTGGAAGAGGTTGTTGGCCACCGAGAGGACGGCGAGCGCCGCGATGGGGCTGAAGTCGAAGCGCTGCGTCTTGAACAGCTTTATCCGCGAGAAGAGCGCGAGATAGGGGTCGACGGCGGCGGCCAGGAAGGTCCCGACCTTGCCGGCGTTCAGGCCCGGCGTCCAGGACATCAGGACGCGGAAGGCGCAGAGGAACATGTATATCGAGGTGATGGCGCCTAGGATCTTCGCCGTTACGGTAAGCAGCATCGTGCGAGCCTCCGGGAAAAGGGTGAGCCGCGGAAGACGGCCCCGCGGAGAAAACCCGCCGCGGGCGGGATGTACAAGGCTAAAAGATATACGTTATCGGTATTTTGGGCAAGGTTTGAAAACGCGCGCGCTCCGTGCTAGGATTGGAGCGGGAGGGCCGGATGGGAATCGAGGACATCCGTATCGGAACCTGCGGGTATTCCTACGACGAATGGCGCGAGACCTTCTATCCCCAAGACCTTCGGCCCGCCGAATTCCTGCGCTACTACTCCCTGGTCTTCCCCTTCGTCGAGATCGATTATTCCTGGTACTCGATGCCCAAGCCGGCGCCCCTCGCGGCCATGGCGAAACAGGTGATGCCGGAGTTCCTCTTCGCGCTCAAGGCCCACAGGAGCCTGACCCACGAGGTGGGCGAGGAATTGAAGACGAGCGCCGACCAGTTTTCGGCCGCGGCCGAAGTCCTGCGATCGCGGGGAAAGCTGGCCGCGGTCCTCATCCAGCTGCCCTACCGCTTCTCCTACACCGCCGAAAACCGCCTCTACCTGGGAGATCTCTGCTCCGCCCTCTCGGCCTTTCCCCTCGTCGTCGAGTTCCGAAACGAGAGTTGGTATCAGCAGAGGGTGTTCGACGAATTGGCTAAACGGGGAATCTCCCTGGCGATGCTCGACCGTCCCGACCTGCCCGGTCTGCCCCCGGAGACCCAAATCCTCACCTCGGACATGGTCTACTACCGGCTCCATGGGCGAAACTCGGGCCAATGG
>JAJTBU010000186.1 GCA_021286735.1 bacterium | reverse complement strand
CAGGGTAGCCGTCGAAGTCTACGGCGGCGCCATCCTCTCGGGCTGGCTCGACCGTCCCCTGGCCCTGGCCGGCCGCGTCTTCCTGCGCGGAGGCGAGGGGCTCCGCGAGACGCTCTATTCGTCCGGCCGACCGGTCGGCGTCATCCCGAACCTGCCGATCCACCTGAACCGCGAGATCAACAAGGGCTTCGAGTACAATCCCCATCAGCATCTGCCCGTGCTGGTCGAGGTGGCCGGCGCCGACGCTCCCGCGAACGGGGATTCCTGGCTCGCGCGCCTCGTCGCCGCCGACCTCGGCGTCGACCCGGAGGCCATCGCCGCCCTGGACCTCTCCTTCGTCGACGCCCAGGGCGCCTGCGTCTTCGGCCGCGACGGCGCCGGCGAGCTCGTCAACTCGCCGCGCCTCGACGACCTGGCCGGCTGCCACGCCGTCCTCGAAGCCTTCGGCGCGGCGCCGCCCACCGCCCGGACCCAGGTGGCCTGCCTCCTCGACGCCGAGGAGGTCGGCTCGATGACGGCCCAGGGCGCGGCCTCGAGCTTCGTCCGCGACGCGCTGGCGAGGATCAACCTCGCCATGAAAGGCTCCGCGGAGGATTTCTACCGCGCCGTGCCGCGCTCGCTCTGCGTCTCCGTCGACGGCGCCCAGGCCTGGAACCCCGCCTACCCCGAGAAATACGACGAAGGCTTCTCCCCCCTGCCGTCAAAATGAACCTGAACCAGCGCTACGCGACGGACGCGCCCGCGGCCGAGGACTTCGCCGCGGCATGCCGCCGGGCCGGCCTGCCCTTCCAGACATACATGTCGCGCGCCGACATCCAGCCCGGCACGACGATCGGCCCCATCTCTTCCTCGAGGCTCGGCGTGCGCACCATCGACGTCGGCCATCCCCTCCTCGCCATGCACGCCATCCGCGAGACGATCGAGGGCTCTGATCACCGGGCGATGACCGGGGCGCTGAAGGAGTTCTACAAGGAAACGCCGCTATCCTGAGACTGCCGCTTCCCATGCAATGAAAAGGGGCTGCCCGTCGCCGGGCAGCCCCTTTTTGTTTGCTGTGACATCGCCGGGCGCTTTAGGCCGCCCGGCGGAGCTTCGTCATTTCTTGGGAAGCGGGTTGTAGGTCTTCTTGGGATCCCAGGTTCCGGAGCGCTTCTCGCCCTTGATGCTGGGAACATTGAGCACCTGGTTCGGATAGATCAGGTTCGGGTTCGAAGGATCCTTGAAAGTCTTCTTGTTCGCCTCGTAGAGCACCGGCCACTTAAGCGGGTTGTTGTAGATGAAGGGGTACTCGGCGATCCGCCACAGGCAGTCCCTGCGCTCGGGAATGAGCCGGACGACGTAGACGGCCGGGAGGGGGGCGAACTCTTCGATGCCGGAGAGGGTGCCGACGGCGGCCTTGGCCTTGGCGGAAGCGGCGGCGTAGTCGTTGGCGCCGAAGGAGGACTTGGCGGCCGCGAGTTCCGAGGAGCCCTTGCCGAGCTGCTCGGGATAGTTGTTCGCGGCGTTCTTGGAGACCGCCCAGTCGTACTTGCCTTGGGCGGCGGCGATGTCGGCCTGCGCGGCGGCCTTGGCCTGGGCGAGGGCGGCGGCGCGCGCCTCCTCGGCGGCTTTGGCTTCAGCGTCGGCTTTGGCCTTCGCCTCGGCGTCCGCCTTGGCCTTGGCTTCGGCAGCGGCCTTCGCGGCATCGTCCGACGCGACCGGCGTCACCGTCTGCTCGGGGGCCTTGACCTCGGTTCCCTTGGTTTCGGGCGCCTTGGCCTCGGCCGCAGCTTTCGCCTCGGCGGCGGCTTTGGCGGCCGCGGCCTTCTCGGCGCGGTCGGCCATCACCTGCTTCTGGAAGCTGTCGGAGAGGGTGGCGGAGGCGTCGTCGGCCAGGGACTTGGCGGGGGCGTAGGCCTCGTTGGTGTAGGCGCGCTCGGCCGCGGCCATTGAATCGTGGGCGCTCTTGTACTCGGCGGGATAATCGGCCGAGATCTTGTTCTCGTTGGCCCAGGCCATGCGCTTGCGGGCGTTGGCCATGGCGGGGTCGGCGGCGGCCTTGTCGGCCGCGAGCCTGGCCTTTTCCTCGGCGGCGGCCTTCCTGTCGGCGGCTACCGTGTTCTGGAAATCGTCTGACAGGATGGAGGAGACTTCCTTGGCCTTGCCCTCGGAGGCGACGTAATCCTCGGTGCCGTAGGCGGCGGAGGCGTCGAGCATAGCGGCGGAGGCTTCGTCGTATTCGGCGGGGTAATCGTTCTTGATGCCGCTGTCATTGGCCCAGACGATGCGTTTCTGGGCGTCGGCCATGGCGTCCTCGGCCTTGGCGCGGGCCGCGGCCTTGGCCTCGGCCGCAGCTTTCGCCTCGGCGGCGGCTTTGGCGGCCGCGGCCTTCTCGGCGCGGTCGGCCATCACCTGCTTCTGGAAGCTGTCGGAGAGGGTGGCGGAGGCGTCGTCGGCCAGGGACTTGGCGGGGGCGTAGGCCTCGTTGGTGTAGGCGCGCTCGGCCGCGGCCATTGAATCGTGGGCGCTCTTGTACTCGGCGGGATAATCGGCCGAGATCTTGTTCTCGTTGGCCCAGGCCATGCGCTTGCGGGCGTTGGCCATGGCGGGGTCGGCGGCGGCCTTGTCGGCCGCGAGCTTCGCCTGCTCTTCGGCGGCGATCCGCGCGGTCTCCCTGTCGACGAACCCGTCGGACATGGTCGCGTAGTTGACCGCCTCGTTGGCGTTGGTCGTGGCGTCGGAGAAGAGCTTGTCCCCGTTCAGGGACTTGGCCTTTTCGAGGTAGCTGACCGCTTCGGGCAGGTAGACGTTTCCGTCGATGCCGGCCATGTCGGACTTGTCCTGGCTGGCCTGGACGGCTGCGTCGGCCGCGGCGATCGCATCTTCGGAAGCCGACTGCAGGGTCATCGACGCGTCGTAGGCGGCGTCGAAAGCCTCGGCGGCGTCGCCGAACCAGATGGTGGAGCTTTCGTAGCTGCCCTCAGACTGGTTCTTGACGGCCTCGGCGAGGATGTCGCTGGCGTCGGAATACTGCTCGGGCGCGTTGACGTCGGCCTTGATGGAGAGGGCCTTGTCCTGGGCGGCCTGCGCGCGGTCCTTGGCCTCGAAGGATTTGTACTGGGCTCCGGTGGAGATCACGAAATCGTAGTAGGCGTTCGCGTCCCTGAGGGCCGCGGAGCCGGCTTTGAGATCCTCGAACGATCCGCTCGCCCAGAGCTCTTCTTCTTCGGCGACCTTCTGCTCGCCCATCTTGAAGTTGCTGTCGGCGTACTTGGCGTAACCTTCGGTGAATATCTTCTCGCGGGCCTTGTTGGCCTTCGCCTTCTCGGCGGCGACCTCGAACCCTGCCCCGGCCTGCCTGTAGGCGGCGATGGCCATGGAGTAGTCCTTGGTCTGGAGAATGGCGTCGGCGTCGGCGAGGAGGGCTTCGGAGCCTTTCCAGCGCTCGGCGGCGAGTTCGGGCGCCTCGGCGCTCATCGCGGCGAACTTGAGGTCGACGGCCTTGTCGTTCTCTTCCTGCGCGCGGAGGGGCATGCCCTCGGCGATCAAGGCTTTCCAGGTGGCGATCGATTTCTCGAGCCTTCCCTTGAGGGGATAGGCCTTTACGCCGTCGAAGGCGACTTCGTCCATCGCGGCGTTGTAACCGGTTTGGATGGCGGCGAAATCATCGTTGGCCGCCTTGAAGGACTCGGGGGCCACCCTGTCGAGCTCGTTCTGGCCTGCTTCGATCTTGAGCGAGTTGGCCTGGCCGAAGAGGTTCCTGAGTTCGACTTCGGAAACCGAGGGCAGCGCGATCGTGGTCGTTACGGGAACCGCGACGGTGGTGGTCGTCGTGGGGGCGGGTTCAGGGATAGGAGCCTGTACGGTGGTAGTCGTCGTGACTTCCGGCTGAGGCTCAGGCGGCGGATTAGGCTTCGTCGCGCACGATGCCAATACCAAGGCGAGTATTGCCATCGCGACTACGAGAGGCTTCATGCCTTTTTTATACATGGTCTCCTCCTGCTATATTATTATTCTCTTGGCATGATAAACCGTAATGACGCCATCGTCCACCCAATTTCACCGAATAATCACACGGCGTTTATATGGATAGTATCGGCTCGCTCGGGCGGCGAAAAAAGCGTCTTTTCGGTTCCGATAGTTTATCGTTACAATTATACCACGAATGTCTGATGGCGACAGTGGCGGCGGGAAAAAATTGCGCGGCGGGGAGAGGAGAGAAGGCATGGCGAGCACGACGAGGCGGAAAACGGCGCTTTTTCCCTGGATTGCGGCGTTACTGGCGCTGGCGCTCTCCTTGGGCGCGGGGGTTTTCGTCGCGGCGAGGACCGATCTCGCCGCGGGACTGGCGCTCAGGCGCGGCTCGGCCGTTTTTTACGCCGCGCGCGGGGTGGGCCCGAGCCTCTCGGCGATGCGCTCCGGCGAAGAGGTTTGGGGCTTCGTCGAATGGCCGGAACGGGGGTTTTACGGCTTCTTCGATGGCAGGCGCGAGCGCGACGGAGAGTATTACGCGGGAATCAGGGCGCCGGGCGGCGCCGCGAGGCTGATCCTGTCGCCGCCGCGGCTCTTCGAGGGGGCGAGGCTCCGGATCGAGGGGCCACGCGGCCTGGGCGGTTCCTTCGCTCTGGAGCGGGCCGCGTCCCCCTCCGCGCGCGTTTCGACCTTAGCGGGGCGGCTGGACGCGGAAGCCCGGCCCCTCTCCCCGCTCTCGCGGCTCTTTTCGCCCCTGTCGCCCGCCGACGGGGCCGGCGATGCGGGCGTCTCCGCATTCCATGTCGACCTGCTCGATGGAGCCGGGGCCGGGCGGCCTTCGGCGATCGAGGCGGCGCTGGCGAAATTGTTCCGCAGGGGCATGGGCGCGCGCGCCTACGCGCTGGGTTTGTGGAAGGATTTCCGCGCCGGGCGCGCCCTTCCCCAGGGGCCGAAAACCTGGCCGGGCAGCCTGGTCGAGCGGCAGTACCTGATCGCGTCGCTCCCTTCGGCAGGCTCCGCGGCCTCCGAACGCTATGTTTTCGACGGCGGGGCGCACGGGAATACCGTGATGCTCGCCGCGAGCTTCGACGCGGAGAGCGGGCTCGCGCTGGAGTCGGGCGATCTCTTCCGCTCCGGCGCCGAGGCCGCCCTCGGCGAAAAGATCAGGGCCGAGGCGCTGCGGCTCCTGGATCCCCCGGGGGGCAGCCTCGTCGGCGCCGGCTTCTTCGAGGACAAGATCGCGCCCTCGGCGGAATTCTTCGTCTGCCGGAGCGGCGTGGGCTTCCACTACGACCGCTACGCCCTGGCTCCCTACTCCTTCGGCGACTACACCTTCGTGGTGCCCTGGGCCGAGCTGGGCGGGCTCCTCAAGGATCCGGCCCGCTGGGCGACGCGTTAGCCCCGCGGCCCGGCAAAACGTCGGGCCGCTTCGGGCGGCGACGCGGCGAGCCGCGCGGGGCGCCGGCCCCGGTGCCGGGCGAGCCGCTAAAAAAAAGGAGGGGGACGGCTTATCCGCCGCCCCTCTCCCCGTGATTCTTCGCGATAAAGCGCGCCGCGGCGCC